>NZ_JAKSXU010000184.1:0-123012 GCF_022829325.1 Methylobacterium sp. J-092
GCGCCCGCGCAGGGCCTCGATCACCGCCGGGGTCACGTCCACCAGCTCGTAGCGCGCCAGCAGCCCCTCCGGCGTCGACAGCTCCGCCCCCGCCTCCACGGCACGCGCCGTCGGACCCGAAGCCGGGAGAACCGAGCAGCCGCCGACGAGGCAGGCCGTCAGCGCGAACAGCGCCGTGAAACGAACCATCTTCGAACTCCCGGAGCCGTGCCCGTCTCCGTGAGACCGGCACGCAACGCCCGTATGACCCTGTCGTCTTCGTCGCGAGCCCGCGCCACCGAGGTCCGTGCCGAAGTGTCGGCGGACGACGCGCGCATGGCTGGAGCCTCGACGTTGCGCGCCAAAGCCTGCGATCGCTTTAACGACGGCTCGAGCACGCGCGCCGGACATCGCCCGGCATTGCGTCACGACCGTGGCACGGCCACGCTTGGCCCATCCGCCGACGTCGCGGCCCGGCCGATCGCGGCTCGCAGCCGACGCCCGAGATCGTCGGCGGTGCGGTCGACCCGACGCGGCGCGGCCGGGTCGGCGTGGCCGAACCGGAACAGCGCGTAGTCGGTGGCGGTGTCGCCGAAGCCGGGCCGGCAGGTCGGCAGGGCGGGCGCGTGGTCGCCGTAGATGCAGAGCGTCGCGTTCAGGCCCGCGAGCGCGGCCACGAGGTCCTCGACCATGCGCCCGGCGGCGGCGACGTGGTGGAGGTACTGGGCGACCGGGTCGTCGATCCCCGGCAGGCGTCCCGGCTTCCAGGGGCCGTGGTTCTCCATGGTGACGCCGAACAGGAACAGCGGCCCGCGCCGTGCCGCGACCTCGGCGCGCACGCGCTCGCCGAAGGCCGCATCGCCGACATAGGGTCCAACGCGGGGCGCGTCGCCGAACGCCTCCTCCATCACGAGGGTGTCGAAGCCGAACGCCTCCATGACGCGGGCGCGCTGGAAGAAGTCGCGGTGGAACGGGTGGACGAAGGTGGTCGCGTAGCCGTTCCGCCGGGCCGTCCGGGCGAGGCTGCCCGGCTCGTTCCCGCACGAGGCGAGATAGGGGTCGAACACGCCGAAGCCGAGATCGCACGCGCCGCGCCCGGTGAGCACGGCGTGCTCGGTCCGCATGGTGTAGGCGCCGTGCGCCGGCACCCGCAGGCGGCCGTGCTCGCTGGCGCGCGCCCGGATCAGGTCCATCAGCGGCAGGTGCGGTCCGCCGAGCCGTTCGGGGTCGAGGAAGGATTCGAGCTGGATCACCACCACGACGTCGTCGCCCGGCGGCTGCGCGATCACGGGCGCTGCGACGGCCGCGGGGCCGCCGCGCTCGCTCCGCCACCGCAGCGCGTAGGCGATCAGGCAGGCGGGCAGGCCGTAGCGGGCGAGGTCGGCTTCGAGCTCCGGCCGCGGGAACCGCCGGGCGACCCGGCCGGCGAGCGCCCCGCGATCGGCGGCGACGAGCAGGGCGGCGAGGCCGAGCGGCAGGCCCAGGACGGCGGCCAGGGCCCCGCCGGCGGAGGCGGGCAGCAGGCTCGGCTCGATCCGGTACCACAGCGCGACGCCGGCCAGCCCGAGCAGGAGCGGCACGGCGATCCGCGGGCTGGTGACCGGCGGCACGTAGTAGAGCTGCGGATGGCGCGGCACCTGCGGCAGCAGCGCGAAGTCGCTGAACACCAGCGGCTCGCCGATCACCGCGCGTTTCAGGTGGCTGACGAGGTGGAGGATCGCGACGGTGAGCACGCAGCTCGACGCGGCGAGCCACGGGCGCCACGAGAACACGAACCAGAACAGCAGGATCAGCCCGTAGGCGCCGAGCCGGATGGCGAGGTCGCCGGGCCTGCGGCTCGCGCGCCCCGGCACGTCGCCGAAGCGGAACTCGATCGCGAGGCAGAGGACGAAGGCGACCACCGTCGCGAGGAGGAAGGACATCGTGCTCGGCTCAACCTTGCCCGGGCTTCCGGGTGACGGGCTTGTCGCCGGACGCGACGCCGCGCCGGGCGCGCAGGGCCCGCACGATCGGGTTCAGCAGGCGGTAGCGCGCCCGCATGCCGAAGCCGGCGAGCCGGCCGAGCGCGAGGGCGCTCGGGGGCGCCGCGGCGCGGGCGGCACTGAGGCGGTCGAGCAGCTGCTCGGGGCCGCACGGCTTCATCGCCACCGGATCGAGGTAGCGCGGATACAGGATCAGCGCGCCGGCGACGAGCTGGTCGAGGGCGAGCGTCCGGCCGCGGTCGGCGCCGGGCGCGAGATCCTCGGTGAGGCCCCAGCCGGCATAGAACGGCCGCCCGTGCGTCGCGACGCTCAGGCCCCGGATCAGCGCCTCGAAGCCGGCGAGCGAGGTCATCGTCTCGACGTGGTGCACCCGGTCGAGCAGGTCGACGATGCTCAGGCCCGAGACGATCCGGTCGGCGAGCGCCAGGGCCTCGGCTTCGGGGATCGCGCCGGGGCGGAACCCGGCCTCCACGTCGGGATGCGGCTTGTAGAGCAGGAAGGCGTCCCGGTTGCGCGCCCGCGCCGCCTGCAGCAGCGCCCGGTTCGAGCGCACGTTCGGCGAGCCGTAGCGGACCGAGGCGTCGTCCTCGACCTGGCCCGGCACCAGCACGATCCGCCGGTCCGCCGGCCACGCGCCCGCGGCGACCGTGAGGCCGACATTGTACTTGCTCAGGCGCCGCGCGACGATCGTCTCGCGCAAGGACTTCGCCCGGGCGACCAGGACGTCGGAAAATTCGGCTTCGGCCAGGATCCGCGAGAGACGGCTCTCGCGCCGCGGATCGTAGTAGATGCCGCGATCGTCGACCACGATCGAGGCGCCGGGCTGCAGGCTCGCCCCCAGGCCGACCGAGCGCAGGAAGCCGTCCTCGACCCGCGCCAGCGGCAGGCCGGCCTCCGCGCAGGCCGCCTCCAGGGCCTCCGGCGCGCGCGTGGCCCAGGCGAGCACCTGCCCGTCGTGGCGCTTCGCGGCGGCGACCGCGGCGGCGACGGTCATGGTGTGGATCGGCGTGCCCTTCGGGCCGACGGCGAAGGCGTCGAGCGCCGGCCGCTTCCAGCGCGAGATGCCGACGTAGACGACGCGCCGCGCGTTCTCGGAAAACCGCGCCCGGAGCCAGGCGACGCGCTCGGCGCAGGCCGCGCGGTCGATCGGCGCCCGCGTCCAGGGGTCGAAATGGTGAAGGCCCGGCGTCTCGCGCCCTCCGACCGGCTCGCCGGCCAAGGTCAGGATCAGGCTCGAGAACCCGGTCTCGGCGCTGTCGTAGGGGCTGAGCAGTGGCCCGGGCGCCACGACGAGCGGGGGACGGCCGGCGAGCCGCAGCAGCCGGGCGGCCGGCCCGTCGCGCCAGACGACGGCGCGGCCGCGAAGGCCGGGCGCGCCGAAGCGGCTGCCGGTGGCGGCCTCGATCTCGGCGCGCAGCAGCCGGATCGTGCGGCCGACGGGAAACAGCGTGTTGGGAAGGATCGGGCGCATCACCATTTCGGTCGAGGGCTCCGGGCCGGGCGGGGCGCGCGGCGGCGCCCGGCATCGCCTGCCGGGATCCCGCGACCCATCGTGAGGGCCGAGCGACGGGTCGCGCCGGCCTCGACGCGCTCCTGCCCGGACCCGCGGGCTTTAGCCCAATTCATCCGCGGCAGGCGAATGCTTCCTGGGGCGGGCGGATGAGCCGGACATGAACGGACACCCCCCGGACATATCGCCGCCGCGATTGGCTCCTAGCTCGTTACCCGTTCGGGGCCGGCCGCGACGGCGTTGCGGGAAGGCCACGGCCCGGCGGAATCGTGCGGGGCGGAACGGCCCCGGATTGCCGGGCCGCCTCGGCCGTGCGACCCGTGGTGGCTGCCCCGTCCCGTCCGCTGAAGGTACAGAGCGCTCCGGAATGCTTCAGCCTCGCCCAGATTCCGTCGATGCGAGCCCGGCGACGTTCCTCTTCCTCCAGGGCCTCGCCTCGACCTTCTTCTCCGATCTCGGCGGCGCCCTGGCCGCCCGCGGGCATCGGGTGCGGCGGATCAACTTCTGTCCCGGCGACTGGCTGTTCTGGCGCGGCGACGCGGACCATTACCGCGGCACCCGGCCCGGCTGGGAGCGCTGGCTCGACGCCTACGTCGCCACCTACGGCGTGACCGACATCGTCCTGTTCGGCGATTGCCGCCCCTATCACGTTGTCGCGCGCGCCGTCGCGGTCGCCCGCGGCCTGCGCGTTCACGTGTTCGAGGAGGGCTACATCCGCCCGAACTGGATCACCTGCGAGCTCGGCGGCGTGAACGGGTACTCGACCCTTCCGAAGACCGCCGAGGGCGTCCGGGCGCTGGCGCGCCGCCTGCCGCAGCCCGGCCGCGCGATGCCCTCGACCGGCGACATGGCCCTGCGCAGCATCTGGGACGTCGGCTACAACGTCGCCAACGTCTGCTTCCCCTACCTCTACCCGCGCTTCCGCAGCCACCGCCCGACGCATATCGCGATGGAATATGCCGGCTGGATCAAGAAGTTCTCCCGCCGCGGCCGGACCAGGCGCGAGGCCGCCCGCTGCAACGAGATCTACAACGCGGTCGGCTGCGACTACTTCCTGCTGCCGCTCCAGCTCGACAGCGACTACCAGATCCGCGTGCACTCCCCCTTCCTCGGGGTCGAGGGCTTCATGGACCGGGTGATCAAGTCCTTCGCAGAGGCCTCGCAGGCGCCGACCCGGCTGCTGGTGAAGCTCCACCCCCTCGATGCCGGCCTGATCAACTGGCGCAAGTTCGCCCGCGCCTCGGCCCGCCGCCACGGCGTGAGCGAGCGCCTCGACTTCATCGACGGCGGCGAGCTGCCCAGCCTGATCGCCGGCGCCCGCGGCGTGGTGATCGTCAACAGCACCGTCGGCATGCTCTCGCTGGAGATGGGCCGGCCGACGATGGCGCTCGGCACCGCGATCTACAACATGCCCGGCCTCACCCATCAGGGCGACATCGACGGGTTCTGGACCGCACCGACCGCTCCGGATCTCGGCCTGATGTCGGATTTCCGCCGCGTGGTGCTGCACCGGACGCAGGTGAACGGCGGCTACTTCTCCAAGGCCGCCATCGCCCGCGCCGTCGCCGCGACGGTCCCGCGGATGGAGGCGGCGCTCCCCGACGCCCGGGTCGCGGCCGCCCGGACGATCCGCGAGGGCGAGGCCGATGCCGGCCGTCTCGCCGAGGTGTATTGATTCGGCCGACCGGCGCGCGGTAGCACCCGGATCATGCCCCACATCCTGATCACCGGCGCGTCGAGCGGCATCGGCGCGGCGCTCGCCCGCCGCTATGCCCTGCCCGGAAACCGCCTGACCCTCAACGCCCGCGACCGCGGCCGCCTCGAAACGGTGGCCGCCGCGTGCCGCGCCCGCGGCGCCGAGGCGACGGTCGTGCCCCTGGACCTGCGCGACCGCGAGGCGGTCCGCGCCTGGATCAGGACCCTCGACGGGGATGACCCGATCGACCTCGTGATCGCCAATGCCGGCGTCAACGGCGGCCATCCGACCGGCGAGGTCGAGAGCGAGGACGTCGCCTTCGAGACCCTCGACATCAACCTCGTCGGCTGCCTCAACGTCGTGCTGCCCTGCGTCACCGCCATGGCGGCCCGGGGGCGCGGGCAGATCGCCCTGATCTCCTCGCTCGCCGCCTACGCGCCGCTCGCCGACGCCCCATCCTACAGCGGCACCAAGGCGGCGCTGGTCGCGCATGGGCAGGCCCTGCGCGCCAAGCTCGCGCCGAGGGGCGTGCGGGTCAACGTGGTAATGCCGGGCTACGTGAAGACGCCGATGGGCGGCCAGCTCAAGGGCTGGCGGCCACTCGAGATGAGCGCCGATCAGGCCGCCGAGCGCATCGCCCGCGGGCTGGTGCGCAACCGGGAGATCGTCACCTTCCCGAGCGTGCTCTTCCACCTCGCCCGGGCCGGCCTCGTCGCACCGGAATTCCTGCGCACCGCCGCCATGCGCGCCTTCCGCTTCCAGCTGCGGCCGCGCCGCTGATGCCCAAGCCCAGCATCGCGCTCTTAGCGCTGGAAGCGATGCCGAACGCGCGCGCCGTGCGCCGGTTCGTGGCCGATCACGCCGCGGAGATCGCCTTCGTCGGCCTGTCGAATGCCGAGCGGCCCTCGACCGGCGGCCTCGTCGGGCAGGTCCGGCGCCATCTTGCCCGCTCCGGGCCGGCCTTTCTGCCCTACCTCGCGGTGAATTTCGGCCTGCCCGACCTGCTCCGCCCGGTCGCGCCGCTGACCCAGCGCATCGCCGGCACCACCGGCTCGCCCGAGGCGACGCCGCTCGCGACCCTGTGCCGGCGGCACGGCATCCCGACGCTGACGGTCGACGACGTCAACGGTGCCGACGTCGCCGATCTCCTGCGGCGGCACGGGCCGGACCTGATCGTCACCTTTCACTTCGACCAGATCCTGGCGGGCGAGACGATCGCGCGGGCGCGGCTCGGTGGCCTCAACGTCCATCCCGGCCTGCTGCCGCGCCATCGCGGGCCGGTGCCGACGATCCATGCGCTGGCCGAGGGGCCGGACGCCTTCGGCGTGACGGTCCACCGGCTCGCCGTGGCGATCGATGCCGGCCTGATCCTCGAGCAGGCGCCGGTCGCGCTGCCCGCGGACGTGACCGCGACCCGCGCCGCCGTGCTGCTGCACGAGCACGGCCGGAACCTGCTCGATGCGGTGCTGGCCGATATCGCCCGCGACGGCGCGGTGCCGGAAGGCCGCACCGTGCCGGTGCTGCCCTATTGCCCGTTCCCGGATGCCAGCTTCCTCAAGGCGATGCGCCGCCGGGGCCGCTATCTCACCGATGTCGGCGACCTGCGCGAAGCCCTGAGCCTGTCGGCGCGCGGCGCTTGATACGGCGGCCTAGGTGATGCGGCGGACCGGAGCGCGCCGGTAGGCGACGCGGGCCAGAACCACGGCGCCGCCGAGCTGCAGGAAGCCGTTCTCGGCGAGGTCGGACGGCGCCAGCTGCCAGTGGACCAGCCCGCGCGTGAGCGCGTTCAGGGCCATGAGGACGAGGCAGAAGGCGGCGGCGGCAAGCAGCGCGGCGACGAAATCGGGCATGGCTCGGCATCCCACTCTCGGACGATGCCGGCCGCCGCAAGAACCGCGCCGGTCGCGTCAGGCCGTCGCCCGCATCGACGCCCGCTCGCCGAAGGTCGCGAACCAGGCGGCCAGGCCCGGTCGGCTCGCGCGCCAGCCGAGCTCGGCGAAGCGCAGGTCGAGGTAGCCGAGGGCGCAGGCGAGCGCGATGGTGCCGATGTCGACGCCCGCGAGCGACGGCGCCTGCGTCTCGAACCAGTCGAGGGCGCTGACGATCTTGGCGGTCTGCCCGTCCATCCACGCCTGCGAGCGCTCGGATTCGGGTCGCGCGGTCAGCTCGTAGCGGATCAGCAGGGCGGCATCGAGCACCGCGTCGGCGGTCGATTGCAGGTTCAGCGCGGTCCAGCGCGCTGTTCCCGGCGCCGGGAACAGGTGGCCGCCGGCGAGCGCATCGAGGTACTCGCAGATCACCCGGCTGTCGGCGATCGCCGCGCCGTCGTCGAGGATCAGGGTCGGCACCTGCGCCAGCGGATGCACGCTCAGCACGCGCCCGTCCCGGGTCACCGGGTGGACGGCGCTCGGCAGCGTCTCGATGCGCTCGGCCAAGCCGAGCTCGTGGGCCGCCACCATCACCTTGCGGACGAAGGGCGAGGTCGGGGAATGGAACAGCTTCATCGGGGTCTCGTCGGCGTGGGCGGCGCGATCAGCGCCGGGCGGCGGGTTTGGCCGGGACGGTGCCGGCCGTCGCCGCCGGCGTGACGGCGGCGGGCGGGCTCGCGCGCGGCGTCTCGACGAAGAGGCGCTTCACCGGCCAGCCGTCGGCCCAGCGCTCCATGTCGCCGAAGCGCGGATTGGTCTTCAGGCCGGTGGCGTCCTGACCGGCGAAGGCCGCGGTCGCCGCGAGGTCGAAGGTCTTCCAGAACGCGAGGTAGTCGAGGGTGTCGGCGCGGGCGTTGTTGATCTGCGCCACCAGCGTCTGCTGCTCGCCGGAGAGCGACATGTCGGCCGACCACTTGAACGGCGGCGGCTTGGTGTCCTTCGGGTCGGCCGGCAGTTTGATCGCCGCGCCGTCGAACGCGGCATCGAGCCCGGCCGGCGCCGCGAGCGTCGCGGTGAGCGCCGGGAAGCCGTGGTCGTCGGAAAGCGCGCGCATGAACAGCTTGCGCTCCGTCGGCACGGCGCTCGCCTCGCGCAGCAGCCGGCGGGCGGCCAGGTCGGCCGCGCGGGCGTCGCGATCGCCGATCATGGCGATCAGCAGCGTCTGCGGCGCGATCTTCGCGAGATCGCCGAGCACGATGCCGCGCGATTTCGGCCCGCTGGCGATGCCGCCCGGCATCACCCCGAACACCAGCTTCGGCACGGGCAGGTCCTGCGCCTTCGCGTCGGCCGCGATGTCCATGGCGAGCGGGACGCCCGCGAGGTGGCCGATCAGCGCGACCTTCCCCAGGTCGGGCTTGCCCTCCGCGTCGGCGGCCAGCGCCTCGAAGGCGGTCTTGAGCGCGCCCTCCGCGTTGGCGACCGCATCGACGGGCCGGGTCCGGTTCACGTCCTGGAAGCGTGGGAACAGGACGAGCCAGCCGTTGCGGGCGAGATGGTCGATCCAGGCGCCGTAGCTCTGCGGGTTGGTGGCGCCCCAGCCGTGCAGGAGCACCGCGACCGGGCGCCCCTCGGCGGGGGCCGCGCCGGCGGCGTGGAACACGAAGGTCGAGGCGCCGGTGCGCCCGACCGCGCGCTTGACGATGGTGAGCTTGCGGTCGCCGACGCCGCCCGGCCCGTCGTTCGGCTGGGCCGGCGGCGCCGCGGCCGCGGCGGGCAGCACCGAGACGAGGAGGCCGAACAGGCCCGCGGCCAACGGGCCGCGATGGTCTTTCAGGAACATGGACGGCTCGATCGCTTCGAGAAGGGGGGCGGACCGCTCGCGGGCCGGCATAGCAGATTCGGCCCCCGGGGCGATGCGCCGGCCGCCTCGCGGCAGGCCCTGCACCGGGGCGGGGTTCGCACGGCGAAGCCTCAGGGTTCGAGGGCGTGCGGGACCAGCTTGCCGCCGGGGCCGATCACCGACGGCCCCGTCGACGATCCGGCCGGGCGCCCGGCCGCCTGCTCGACCCAGGCCAGGATGTCCTCGGCCCGCCACGGCTTCGGGATGAAGGTCGCCGAGACGCGCAGGTCGCTCGGCTGGTCGCCGGCATCGCCCGAGGTGAGGAGCACGCGCACCCGCGGCCACGTGACGCCGATGATCCGCGCCAGCTCGAAACCGCCGATCGGTCCCGGCGTGCGCACGTCCGAGAAGACCACGCTGACCTCGTCGCCGCGATCGTTGAGGATGGCGAGCGCCCGCTCCGCTGTCTCCGCCTCGATCACGGTGAAGCCGGTTTCCTCCAGGAGGGTCGCGGCGAGGAAGCGCTCGTCCGGCTGATCCTCCACCACGAGGATGACGGGCTTCTGTCCGGGCGGGTTCACGTCGGTCATAGCCGGGACACTCTAAGCGGGCCGGATGGTCGGTCCCTCGGATCGGTCGTTCATCGCCATCGTCGATGCGAACGGGGGTCGACCCGTGCGTGCACGCGCCGCCCGGCCCCATCCTGGCATAAACCGGTCGTCCCCGCCGTGTCGGATAGGGCACACAACCCTGAAGGAGCGTGCCGGAGCCGCCGTGACCGCTGGTCGCGGCCCGTCGGCGCGACCTAGCCGACGCCGTTCGCCTTCAGGAATGCGAGGGCGCGGCGCCAGCCGTCCTCGGCCGCCTCCTTGCGGTAGCTCGGCCGGTAATCGGCATGGAAGCCGTGCGGGGCGTCCGGGTAGACGACCAGCTCCACCGGCTTGCCGGCGGCCTTCGCCGCGTCGCGGGCGGCCTCGGCGGTCGCGACCGGGATGCCGGTGTCGGCGCCGCCGTAGAGGCCGAGCAGCGGTGCGTTGAGCTGGCCGGCCACCGATCCGGCGCTGCGCGGCTGGATGTCGGTCGGGTCGCCGCCGAGCGGGCCGTACCACGCGACCGCCGCCTTCAGGTCGCGGCGGTGGGCGTCGTAGAGCCAGGCGGCACGGCCGCCGCGGCACCAGCCCATCACCCCGAGGCGCGCCGGATCGCCCTTGGCGGCGGAGGTCGCCCAGGCGACGGTGGCGTCGAGGTCGCCGATCCACTGCGCGTCCGGCGTCTTCGAGATCACGTCGCGGATGATCAGCTTGGGGTCGGTCATCTGCGACAGGTCGCCCTGTCGGGCGTAGAGTTCCGGCGCCACGGCGCAGTAGCCGGCCTTGGCCAGGCGACGGCAGATGTCCTTGATGTATTCGTGGACGCCGAAGATCTCCTCGATCACCAGCACCAGCGGAAACGGCCCGGCCCCCTCGGGGACCGCGCGATAGCCCGGCATCGGCCCGTCGGCCGCCGGGATCCGCACCTCGCCGGCCTCGATCCCGGTGTCGTCGGTGTGGATGACCTGCGCCTCCACCGGCGTCACCGCGAGGGTGAAGCCGCTGATCAGGCTCGTCATCACGAAGCCCCGCCGCGACAGCGGCGGGACGATCAATCCGTCGAGGCCCTCGCCGCCGCCTTCGTTGTCGTGCGTCATGCCGTGCTCCTCGAACCCTCCGGCCAGCGCACCACGCCGCCGGGCCCGGGTCAACCGTGCGGAGCCGCCCGGGCGGGACGCTCAGGCGCCGGCGGAGACCCGTGCCGGCCGGCGCGCCGGCACCGGGACGGGCCGCGGCGCGGGCTGCGGCCGCAGCAGGTCGGCGAGCGCGACGAACCCGTCGGCCTGCGGCGCCTGCCCGGCGCGGAAGCCGAAGCCGAGAGCGAAGGCCTGGCTCAGGCCGGCATCGCGCGCGATGCCGAACGCGTCGAGCGCAGTCAGGAACGCCTCGCGGAACAGGCTCGGCCGGCACCAGCTCTTCTCGGCCATCTGCAGCGGCCAGTCCCACAGGCCCTCGGCGCGGCGGGCGGCGAGCACGTCGCGACCGATGAAGTAGCCGGTCGTGCGGTGTTCCAGGCCCTCGCCCGACAGGGTCCAGTCGGCGTTGCGGAACAGGACGGCCTTTGCGCAAGAGGCGATAGTTGCGTCGATCATCGGGATCCTCGCCACCTTCGCGGAAGAGGCGCGACGATCGCGCGCCTGTTCCACGTGGAACATACGAGGAACAGTGATCCGCAACGGAACGGGCGTCAAGCGCGATGTTCTCGATGCGTTCATATTTTCCCGGCGCGACGGCGCTCCGGGTCAGCGTGCCTGGAACAGCGGGTGCTCGACGCGGTCGCCGGCCTTGATCCCGAGCTTGGCGGCGATGCCGGCATTCAGCTCCAGCACCGAGAGCACCGGCTCCGGCGATGCGATGATGGCGGTCGACAGCGGCTCGGTATCGGCAGCGACCCGGGCGATGGTGCCGTCGGCGCGGATGAACAGCATGTCGAGCGGCAGGTAGGTGTTTTTCATCCACATCGCGACCGGCTCGGACCGCTCGAAGTCGAACAGCATGCCGTGGTTCGGCGCCATCGTGCGGCGGAACATCAACCCGCGGGTGCGGCCGGCATCGTCGCGCATCACCTCGACGTCGAAGCGGTGGGTGCCGTCCTTGGAGCGGATGCTCAGCGGCTCCGTCTGGCTCCTGGCCTGTCGCGCCTCCTGGGCCGAGGCGGGAGCGAGCGCCGACGGCAGGGCGGCCATGCCGAGGAGGCCGAGGGCTAGGCCGCCGGCGAGAAGGTTTCGGACGCGAGACAAGCGCAACACCATCAATGCGAGGACGGAACGGCTCCGTCGGGCAGCCGGACCTCGGCGGCCATCACGCCCTTGGAGCCGTCGCCGTATCGCACGAGCACCGTCTCGCCGGGCTTCAATTCGGCGATACCGTAGCGTCGCAGGGTTTCCATGTGCACGAAGATGTCCGGCGTGCCGTCGCCCCGCGTCAGGAAGCCGAAGCCGCGCAGGCGGTTGAACCACTTCACCACGGCGGTCTCGAGCCCGCTCGTCGGCGTCACGCTGACATGGGTGCGCGGCAGCGGCAGCTCGGACGGGTGCGTGGCGGAGGATTGGTCGAGCGACAGGACCCGGAAGGCCTGCCAGCCGCGGGCGCGCTCGGTCGCCTCGACCACGATGCGGGCGCCCTCGCTGGCGTTCTGGTGGCCGTCGCGGCGCAGGCAGGTCACGTGGAGCAGCACGTCGGGCATGCCGTCGTCGGGGACGATGAAGCCGAACCCCTTGGCGACGTCGAACCACTTGATCCGGCCCGACACCTCGACGAGGTCGAGCGGCTCCTCGACGTCGGCCTGCGATGAGGCGCCGATGCCCGCGCCGTCCGTTGCCCGTGAGCTCGCCGGCCCTGATCCGAACCCGTCAGACATGTCGATAAGCAACCTACACCGAATCGCGACGTGCGTTTCCCGGCCAGGATTAACGAAGTCTTGAAGCGGCGAAAGCCTCTTTGCCCGGCAGGCCTGGGCGGTCCGATGGCAATGGCCGGCCGGATCGGCACGCTTCCGCAGCGATCCGTGCTGGTTCGGCGAGCATCGAGCAGGCCCAAGTCCGTGTCCGGACTCACGCTTTTGCGCCGGCCGACCCCATCGGAACGCTCCCGGCGCAAACAACCGAGTTCGGTCACTTTCTCGTGACTGTTGCTGCGGCGCAGCAGGTGGCGGGAGCACCGTCGACGCGCCGTCCGCCGCACGAATCTTCGGAGCCGCCCATGGCCGCGCGCGGCGAATGGTGCTTAGGGGGCCGGCCATGCCACCCGATCCGACATTCGCCCCGACGAACGCGCCGGAAGCGCCTGCCGTCGCGTCCCGCCGGATCCCGGCGATCGATGCCGGGCGTGCCGCCGCGCTCGCGGCGATGGCCGCCTATCACCTGACCTGGGACCTCGGGTACCTCCGCCTCACGCCCGAGAACGTCGCGCTGTCGCCCGCGGGGCGGGTCGCGGCGCACGTCATCGCCGGAACGTTCTTGGTCCTGGTCGGGGTCGGTCTGGTGCTGATGAACGGCCGTGGCGTGCGGCTGCGGCCGACCGCCCTGCGGCTGCTGCGGGTCGGCGGGGCGGCGGCGCTGATCACCCTGGCGACGTTCTACGCCTTCCCGGACAGCTTCATCTTCTTCGGCATCCTGCACTGCATCGCGGTGTCGAGCGTGCTGGCGCTGCCGTTCCTGTTCGTGCCGGCGGTGGTGACGGCGCTGGCCGGCGCCTTGGTCGTGGCGCTGCCGCACCTCGTGGCGCATCCGCTGCTCGATGCGCCTGCGCTGTTCTTCCTCGGCCTCGGCCGGCTGACGCCGCAGACCAACGACTACGTGCCGCTGTTCCCGTGGTTCGGGATCGTGCTGCTCGGGGTCGCCCTTTGCCGGATCGCCCTGCCCTGGTTCGCGCGCTCGCGGGCGGGTCTCTGGCAGCCGCGGAGCCGAGGCGCACGGGCCGCGACCTTCGCCGGTCGCCACAGCCTGGCGATCTATCTCGTGCACCAGCCGCTCCTGCTCGGGGCGCTGACGGGCCTGGTCGCGCTGACCGGGCCGCATCCGCGCGCCGGGCTGGCGAAGTTCCGGGCGGACTACGTCGAGACCTGCACCCGCACCGGGGGCGAGCCGGGCTCGTGCCGGATCGCGGCGCGCTGCACCGCCGACGCCCTGCGCAGGGAGGGCCTGTGGTCGGTGGAGGGCCGCGGCTTCACCGTGCCGGAGCGCATGCGGGCGCAGGGCCTGTCGCAGCGCTGCTACGAGGCCTCCGAGGGCACGGCGCCGCCGCCGTAGCCCCCCGTTCCCGGATGCCTCAGTCCTTGGCGCGCTCGACGTAGGCGCCGTCGGCGGTCATCACCACGATGCGGGTGCCGGCGGCGATGTGCGGCGGCACGGTGGTGCGGACGCCGTTCGACAGGGTGGCCGGCTTGTAGGAGGACGAGGCGGTCTGCCCCTTCATCGCCGGCTCGGTCTCGGCGACCTCGAGCACGACGCGCTGCGGCAGCTCGATCGTCAGCGCCACGCCGTTGTGCTGCGAGACCATCACCGCCATGCCCTCCTGCAGGTAGGGGGCGGCGTCGCCGACCACGTCGGCCGGCACCTGGATCTGCTCGTAGCTCTCCGGGTTCATGAAGTGGAACCCCTCCGAGTCGCTGTAGAGGAAGGTGTGCTCCTTGTCCTCGACGAAGGCGCGCTCGACCTGTTCGGTGGTGCGGTAGCGCTCCGACACCTTCACCCCGTCGGTGATGCGGCGCATGTCGAGCTGCGTCACGGGGGTGCCCTTGCCGGGATGGATGTTCTCCGCGAACAGGATGACGTAGAGCTTGCCGTCCTTATCGACGACGTTGCCCTTGCGGAGGGTAGAAGCGATCACCTTCACGGGGTCAGGTCCTGCGTTGACAAGGCGGGGTTCGCGCGCCTAGCGCGGTGCCCCGCGGGAGAGGCATATCCCTCGAGAGCGATATCGGGCTCCGGCACTATCCTATCCGCGGCCCGGTTGCCAGCCGCGCCAGTATCGGTCCGCCGGGAGCGCGCGTGTTCGAAGCCGGAAACGTCCGATCCGCCGATCGCAGGGCCGCCCGGTGACGGCGGCCCCCTCCCCGTGGTGGGCGCCGCACCGGCACGCCGACCGGCGCCCGCTGCTGATCCTGCGCAACCGCATCGCCCATGCGCTCCGCGGCCACTTCGCGGCCCGCTACTTCGTCGAGGTCGAGGCCGCCTGCCTCCAGGTCTCGCCCGGCAACGAGGCGCATCTCTCCGCCTTCGCCACCGAGGCGATCGGCGGCGACGGGCTGCGTGCGCCGCTCTACCTCCACACCTCGCCGGAATTCGCCTGCAAGAAGCTGCTGGCGGCCGGCGAATCGCGGCTGTTCAGCCTCGGCCACGTCTTCCGCAACCGCGAGCGCGGGTTGCTGCATCATCCCGAATTCACGATGCTGGAATGGTATCGCGCCGGCGAGCCCTACGCCGTGCTGATGGCCGACTGCGCCGACCTGCTGCGGCTCGCCGCCGAGACGGCGGCGACGGCGCGGCTGCGCCATCGCGATCGGACCTGCGATCCCTTCGCCGATCCGGAGCGGCTAACGCTGGCCGACGCCTTCGACCGGCATGCCGGCATCGACCTCCTCGCCACCCTGTCCCGTGACGGCGCCACCGACCGCGACGGGCTCGCCGCCGCGGTCGCGCGAGCGGGCCTGCGGGTGGCCGCCGACGACACCTGGGCCGACCTGTTCAGCCGCGTGCTGGTGGCGCGGATCGAGCCGCATCTCGGGCACGGGCGGCCGACGATCCTGTGCGAGTACCCGGTGAGCGAGGCGGCGCTCGCCCGCCCGAGCGCGGACGACCCGCGGGTGTCGGAGCGGTTCGAGCTCTATGCCTGCGGCGTCGAGCTCGCCAACGCCTTCGGCGAGCTGACTGACGCCGCCGAGCAGGGCCGGCGCTTCGCCTGCGAGATGGCGGAGAAGCATCGCGTCTACGGCGAGACTTATCCGATCGACGACGACTTCCTCGACGCTTTGGCGGTGATGCCGGAGGCGTCGGGCTGCGCGCTCGGCTTCGACCGGCTGGTGATGCTCGCGACTGGCGCGCCGCATATCGAGGACGTGATCTGGACCCCCGTCGCGGGCGGAACGCGATGAACCGCCCGCTGCGCAGCCCGGACGAGCTCGCCGCCGCGGGCCTCGTGGCGCCGGCCGACCTGCCGGCCCTGCGGGCGGTGGCCGCGCGCTACGCCGTGTCGATCACCCCCGACATGGCCGAGTTGATCGACGCCGCCGACCCGCACGACCCGATCGCCCGCCAGTTCGTGCCGCGGGCGGAGGAAGTCGTCACCGCGGCCGAGGAACGCGCCGACCCGATCGGCGACGCCGTCCACGAGAAGATGCCCGGCCTCGTCCACCGCTATCCCGACCGGGTGCTGCTGAAGCCGCTCCACGTCTGCCCGGTCTATTGCCGCTTCTGCTTCCGCCGCGAGGTGGTCGGGCCGGAAGGCGCCGGCACGCTGAGCGAGGCCGAGCTCGATGCGGCGCTGGCCTACATCGCCGCCGACCCGGCGATCTGGGAGGTGGTGCTGACCGGCGGCGACCCGTTCGCGCTCTCGCCGCGCAGGCTGTCCGACATCGCGCGGCGGCTCGAGTGCGTGCCCCACGTCAAGGTCCTGCGGGTCCACACCCGCGTGCCGGTGGTGAGCCCCGCCCTGGTGACCGACGCTCTGATCGCCGCGCTGAAAGGCTTCGGCCGGGCGGTGTTCGTGGCCCTGCACGCCAACCACGCCCGCGAGTTCGGCGCCGAGGCGCGGGCCGCCTGCGCGCGGCTGGTCGACGCCGGGATCCCGATGGTGAGCCAGACGGTGCTGCTCGCCGGCGTCAACGACGATGCGGCGGTGATGGAGGCGCTGATGCGGAGCTTCGTCGAGAACCGGATCAAGCCGTACTACCTGCATCACGGCGACCTCGCGCCGGGCACGGCGCACCTGCGCACCGGGCTCGATGCCGGGCAGGCGCTGATGCGCACGCTCCGCGGCCGGCTTTCGGGGCTGGCCCAGCCGACCTACGTCCTCGACATCCCCGGCGGCCACGGCAAGGTGCCGGTCGGGCTGGGCTACGTCGCGGCGGATCGCGACGGCACCCGGATCACCGATCCGAACGGCGGCGTGCATGCCTATCCGCCCGAGCCGTATCGGCCCGAGGCGAGCGAGCAGGAATAAGCCGATGCGCAGGCTCTGGGGGCGGGCGAACTCCGTCAACGTACAGAAGGCCCTCTGGGGGCTCGATGAATCCGGCCTCGCCTACGAGCGGGTCGAGGCCGGCGGCGCGCACGGCGTCGTCGCCGACCCCGCCTACCGGGCGATGAACCCGAACGGCCTGGTGCCGGTGCTGCAGGAGGACGACTTCGCCCTGTGGGAGTCGAACGCGATCCTGCGCTACCTCGCGGACGGCGCGGAGGGCGCCCTGCGCCTGCCCGACGACCGGCGCGAGCGGGCGCAGGTGCAGCAATGGCTCGACTGGCAGGCGACGAGCTTCACCCCGGCGATGCGCGACGCGTTCTGGCAGCTCTACCGCGCCGCGCCGGATGCGCGCGACCACACGCTGATCGCCGCCTCGCTCGAACGGTCCGAGGCCCTCGCCGCGATCCTCGACCGGCACCTCGCCGACCGAACCTTCGTCGTCGGCACGCGCTTCTCGATCGCCGACATCGCGCTCGGCTGCGCCGCCCACCGCTGGCTCGCCCTGCCGGCGGAGCGCGTCGAGCGGCCCGAGATCCGGCGCTGGTACGCGGCGCTGGCGCAGCGGCCCGCCGCCGCCCGGATCTTCGCCGCGCCGATCAGCTGACGCCGGCACGTCCTGGCCGATCGGCCTTGCCCCTGCCCTGCTCAACCGTTGCCCGCCTTGCCCCCGCCCCTGCGCGACCCACTTGGGCGTCAGGCAGCCTGCCCGGAGACCGCACCCCGATGGCCCTCGACCCGACCCTCCGCGACGCCCTCTCCGCGGTCACCGTGGCGAGCCTCGCCCGCGCCCTGGCGCGCCGCGGCGTCCCGGCCTGCGCGCTCTCCGGCATCGCCGGTTCGGGCCGAGCCGTCGGGCCGGCCGTGACGCTGCGAATGATCCCGGCGCGCGGCGAGGTCGCGCGCTCGCTCGCGGAGGCGATCGAGGCGGTGCCCGAGGGCGCCGTCGTCGTGGTCGATACCGGCCGCTCCGGGCTCGCCCTCCCCTTCGGCGCGATCCTGGCCGCGCGGCTCTCCGCCCGCGGCGTCGCCGGCCTCGTCACCGACGGGGCTCTCGCGACCGAGGGCGGCCTCGCCGTCTGGGACGCCGCGTTCGCGCCGGGCGAGGGTACGCTTCAGCTTGCGGGCTCCGGCGAGCCGATCGCCTGCGCCGGGGCCGCGGTGCATCCCGGCGACGTCGTGGTCGGCGGCCCCGACGGCGTCGTGGTGATCCCGGCCGACATCGCCGAGGCGGTGGCGCTGGAGGCGGTCGAGCAGCAGCGCCTCGATCTCTGGCTCACCCGCGAGGCGGAGAAGGGCGCGAGCCTCGCCACCCTGCTGCCGCCGGACGCCGAAACCCTGGCCCGCTACGAGGCCGAGACGAAGGCCTGAGGTCCGACGCCCGCCGGACCCGCGCCGATGTTCTTCCCGCTCTCGAAGGTGATCTTCTTCCTGATCACCCCGTCGAACGTCTTCGCCCTCGTCGGGCTCGTCGGCGTCGTGCTGACGCTCGCGACCGCGCGGCGGCGCCTCGGCGGAGCTTTGAGCGCGTTCGGCCTCCTCGGCCTGCTCGCAGGCGGCCTGTCGCCGCTCTCGGCCTGGGCGGTGCTGCCGCTGGAGCAGCGCTTCCCGGCCTACGCCGACGATCGCCCGCCCGACGGCATCATCGTGCTCGGCGGCGGGATCGAGGCCGGGTTGTCGTCCGGCCGCGGGCAGGTGGTCGTCAACGATGCCGGCGAGCGGCCGATCTACATGGCCGATCTCGCCCGGCGCTACCCGCAGGCGCGGCTGATGTTCTCCGGCGGCAGCGGCAGCCTCGTCGACGGGGCGATCGCCGAGGCCGACATCGTCAGCCGCGACGCCGATACCCTCGGCCTGCCGCGCACCCGGCTGATCCTGGAGAACCGCTCGCGCAACACCCGCGAGAACGCGCTGTTCTCCGCCGCGATGGCCCAGCCGAAGCCGGGCGAGCGCTGGCTGCTGGTGACCTCGGCCTTCCACATGCCGCGGGCGATGGGCTGCTTCCGCGCGGCCGGCTTCCACGTCGTCGCCTTCCCCGTCGACTACCGCACCCGCGGCCCGCGCGACGCGCTGCGCTTCGGCAGCTTCGCCTCGGAGGGGCTGCTGGTGCTCGACCTGGCGGTGAAGGAATGGATCGGCCTCGCGGTCTACCGGCTCGCCGGCTACACCGACGCGCTGCTGCCGGGGCCGGCGGATCAGCCCTCGGGGAGCGACAACCGGTAGATCCCGCGAAAATCGTCCGGATCGGCGGGCTTGCCCTTCCGCAGGATGGCGAGGCGGCCGGCCTTGGTCAGGCGCACGGCGATGCGGCGCACCGGCTGCATCAGGGGGCTCCACTGGTCCGGATCCGACCCCGCCAGCGCGCGTGCGACCTCCGAAGGGCAGATGGTCTTGCCGGGGCCGCGCTCGGCCACGAGACGCAGCATCGTCTCCTCGATCGCGTCTTCGCTGCGGGTTCCGGTGCGGTCGTCGCTCACGGCGTGAATCCTTCGGCGGGCGGGGCGCCGTCGGCGAGCAGGATCGCGCGGATCTCGGAGACGAACTGGCGCCGCCACATCACGAACACGACCGCCGTCGTCGAGGCGACGAGGAAATAGGGGCTGACGAACCACCCGAGATACGCCAACGCGAAGAAGAACGCACGCTGCCCGCGGGCGAAGTGGAGCCCGGCCGCGGTGTTCATCGCCGCCACGCGCCGCGCGGCGCGCAGCATCGCGGACTCGCTCGCCCCCGAGCCCTTGGGCGGCACGGTCCCGAGCAGGATCGCGCTGTAGTTGAACAGCCGGTAGGCCCAGGCGAACTTGAAGAAGGCATAGACGAACACGACCGCGAGCCCTGCGACCTTGATCTCCCAGGTCGTGCGCGTGGCGATCGTGCCGAAGGGCAGCGTGCCGAACAGGTTGAGCACGTCGTCGCCGGAGCGCGACAGGGTGAGCACGCCGCCGAGCGCGATCAGCGACGTCGAGGCGAAGAAGGCGGTGCCGTTCTGCAGCGAGGCGTTGATCGTGGTGTCGACCACGCGGTTGTCGCGCACGATCAGCTGGCGCGCCCATTCCTCGCGCTGCGCGTTCATGATCTGGCTCAGCGACACCATCCGTCCGCGCAGGCGCCCGACGGAGAGGCCGTAGCCGACCCAGGCCAGCACGAAGTAGATCAGCGCGCCGAGGTCGATCGGCGAGAACCCGGAGGGCAGGTAGGCGGCGAGCAGCGTGGTGGAAGGGAGGTCGGTCATCGTCCCCGGGGTGCCCATCGGGCCCGCGCGCCGCGCCGGCCGTGGGCGCATCGGGACCGCGGGATGGCTACCGCGGTGCGGCGTGCGCTGTCGAGGCGTGCCGGAGCAGGCCGTCCATGCGCGGGACCCCTCACCGCCGGATCGCGAACCCGGAGGCGCCGGCGGACGGCTCGCCGGCCGTCACCTCGACCCGCTCGACGCGGGCGCCGGGCGGCCCGGCCCAGCACGCCTGCACCATCGCCTCGACCGCGTCGGCCGGCCCGGTGAACGCGGCCTCGACCGCCCCGTCCGCGCGGTTGCTCACGTGCCCCGACAGGCCGCGCGCCTCGGCCTCGCGCCGGGTCCAGGCGCGATAGGTGACGCCCTGGACCCGGCCGACGACGACGACGGCGACGCTTGTGATCTCGCTCATGACGGCACAACGCGGCCGGACGCCCGAGGTGTCCGGCCGCGTCGGGTCGTTCTCAGCGGGCGATGGCGGCGCGGCCCTGCGGACGGCCCTCGACGCGGGCCGGATCGACGGTCTTCTGACGGTAGGTCAGGTACCAGGCCACCGAGATGAACAGCACTCCGCCGACGAAGTTGCCCAGCGTGACGGGGATCTGGTTCCACAGCCACCACTCGCTGAAATGGACCGGCGCGCCGAGCATCATGCCGGCGGGGATGACGAACATGTTCACCACCGCATGCTCGAACCCCTGCGCGAAGAACAGGAAGATCGGCAGCCAGGCGCCGAGGATCTTGCCGAAGGTCGAGGTCGACATCATCGACATCGTCACGCCGAGGCAGACCATCCAGTTACACAGCATCGCCTTGACGAAGCAGGTCAGCATCCCGGCCGTGCCGAGGTTCTCGTAAGCGATCGTCTTGGCCGAGGCGATCTCGACCAGCTTCTGCGCGACGCCGGCGACGGGCGTGTGCCACGCGTTGGTCAGCGCGATCACCAGGAGCAGCGCGTACAGCACGCTGCCGAGCAGGTTGCCGATGAAGCTCCAGGCGAAGTTGCGCATCATCGGCGCGAACCCAATCCGGTTCTCCATCCAGGACAGCGTCAGGATGCCGAAGTTCCCGGTGCAGAGCTCGAGCCCGAGGCAGACGATCATCACGAAGCCGACGGGAAAGACGATGGCGCCGACGAAGGGCACGCCGGTCTGCACCGCCCCGGTGAGGGCGAGGCTGGTGGCGATGCCGAGCAGCGCGCCCGCCATCATGCCGCGCACGAGCATGTCGCGGATCGACAGCTCGGCGCGCATGACGCCCGAATCGCTCATGGTCGCGGCCATGTCCGTAGGTTTAACGAAGTCCATTGGCGGAAGGCTCCCGGTGTTCGATGTTCTGCGATCCGGGAGCAGGCAAGGTCAGGGCCAAACCGAACGTTGAAGCCGCGGCATCTGCGTCGCACCTAGGTCGGCGCTCCGCGACGCCAGCCGCGCACCTCGCGCAGGTAGGGGGCCGGGAGCTGCGCCGCCTCGCCCGCCGCGAGCACGGCCTCGAGATAGCCTGGCTTCGGCACGCCGCAGGCGGTGGAGCGGCCGAGGTAGATCAGCGCGCGCTTGACGCCGCCCGCGGTCGCGACCGGCTGCGAGGCCTTCACGTAGAGGCCGCCGGCAACGCCCTCGTAGCGGTCGAGGGCGGGGACGTCGGCGAGGGCCAGCTCCCACAGCACGCCCCAGACCGTGTGGCGCCCGTCGCGCACCACCGAGGCGTAGCCCTCGCGCATGACGATGAAGCGGTGGCGGTGCAGCCGGCCCTGCCCGATCAGCCGCGAAGCCGGGCAGCGGGAGGCCATGGCGGCGGCATCCATGTTCGCGCCGTAGGCGAAGTAGAGAGGCATGGATTTCGGATCGGCCGGAATCGACTACTCGCCCGGCGGCAGGCGCTCGTCGCGGCGGATCGCCCATTCGTTCGCGCGCATGGCGAGATAGGCGGTCGCCAATGCGATCGCCGGGATGCCGAAGACGACGAAGATCTGGCCGGAATTCACGGCGTGATACCTCGCAGGATGCGCCTCGCGATTAAATGTATGCCGATCCCGGTGAAAAGCCAGACCAGGGTCAACACCGTGCTTTCCGATCGGAGCGGTCCGACACCGCCGAGATTGAAGCTTGCAGCGGTGATCGGCGTGACGAAGCCGATCACGATGAACGCCACGGCGACATTGTTGATCGCCGTCGCGAGGAGCTTCGTTTGCTCGATGTTCGCCGCACGCACCGGGCGATCGCCTCGATCGGCTGACGCGAGTCAGGCGAATTCCAGGATCACCGCATCGACGGCGAGGCTCTCGCCCTCCTTGGCGTGGACCTTCGCCACCGTGGCGTCGCGCTCGGCGCGGAGCACGTTCTCCATCTTCATCGCCTCGACGATGGCGATGGCCTCGCCGTTCTTCACCTCCTGGCCTTCGGTGACCAGGATCTGCTTCACCAGGCCGGGCATCGGGCAGAGCACCTGCTTGCCGGAGCCGGCATCCTCCTTCACCGGCATCAGCGCGGCGAGCTCGGCCTCGCGGCGGGTGTAGACGCGGGCCTCGGCCGCGGCGCCCGCATGCTGGAGCGCGACGCCGTTGAGCAGCCCGCGCACCTGGATCGCGACGCGCTGCGCGCCGATCGTGCCGGTCCAGACCGGCTCGCCCGGGCGCCAGTCGCTCTCGACGACGTGGGCGGTGCCGTCGGCCTCGGTGACGACGAGGCAGTTCTGCGCCAGCGCATCCTCGTGCGGATCGACGGTGACGGGGAAGGCCTCGCCGGCCAGCATCACCACCCGGTCGCGCTCGAAGTGCAGCAGCGCGGGGTCGCGCATCTGGCCGGAGATGCCGCGCTTGCGCGCGTTGAGCTTGTGGTCGATCGCGGCCGCGGCCGCCATCATCCGCTGCGCCACCGCGCCCTTCGGCTCGGGCGCGGAGAACCCTTCCGGGAACTCCTCGGCGATGAAGCCGGTGGACAGCGCCCCCTCGCGCCAGCGCGGATGCGCCATCAGGGCGGCGAGGAACGGGATGTTGTGGCGGATGCCGTCGATGGCGAAGGCGTCGAGCGCCTCGGCCTGGAGCTCGATCGCCTCGGCGCGGGTCGGCGCCCAGGTGACGAGCTTGGCGATCATCGGATCGTAGTGGATCGCGATCTCGCCGCCCTCCTCCACGCCGGTGTCGTTGCGGACCTTGCCGGTGCCGAACGTGCCCTCCTCCGGCGGCCGGTAGGTGGTGAGCCGGCCGATCGAGGGCAGGAAGTTGCGGGTCGGATCCTCGGCGTAGACGCGGCTCTCCACCGCCCAGCCGTCGAGCGTCACCCGATCCTGCGTGAGCGGCAGCGTCTCGCCGGCCGCCACCCGGATCATCAGCTCGACGAGGTCGACGCCGGTGATCATCTCGGTGACCGGATGCTCGACTTGGAGGCGGGTGTTCATCTCCAGGAAGTAGAACGACTTGTCCTGGCCGGCGACGAACTCGACCGTGCCGGCGGAATCGTAGTCCACGGCCTTCGCCAGGGCGACCGCCTGCTCGCCCATCTTCCGGCGGGTGGCCTCGTCGAGAAGGGGCGAGGGTGCCTCCTCGATGACCTTCTGGTTGCGGCGCTGGATCGAGCACTCGCGCTCGCCGAGGTAGACCACGTTGCCGTGCTTGTCGCCGATCACCTGGATCTCGATGTGGCGCGGATCGGTGATGAACTTCTCGATGAACACCCGGTCGTCGCCGAAGGACGAGGCGGCCTCGGACTTCGCGCGGGCGAAGCCCTCCGCGACCTCGCCCGAGGCGTAGGCGATGCGCATGCCCTTGCCGCCGCCGCCGGCGGACGCCTTGATCATCACCGGGTAGCCGATGCCGTCGGCGATCTCGACGGCGTGCTCGGGGCTCTCGATCACGCCGAGGAAGCCCGGCACCGTCGAGACGTTGGCGGCGGCCGCCGCCTTCTTGGATTCGATCTTGTCGCCCATCGCGGCGATGGCGCCGGCGTTCGGGCCGATGAAGACGATGCCGGCCTCGGCGAGCGCGTTGGCGAAGGCCTCGCGCTCGGACAGGAAGCCGTAGCCCGGATGCACCGCCTGCGCCCCGGTCTGCTTGCAGGCGTCGATGATCTTCTCGATGACGAGGTACGATTGCGCCGCCGCCGCCGGGCCGATGTGGACGGCCTCGTCGGCCATCGCCACGTGGACCGCGTCGCGGTCGGCGTCCGAGTAGACCGCCACGGTCTTGATGCCCATGCGCCGCGCCGTCTTGATGACGCGGCAGGCGATCTCGCCCCGGTTTGCGATCAGGATCTTGTCGAACATCTTTTATCGCGCTCGGGTCTGGTCGTCTTCAGGAAGCGGCTTGGCGTGAGCCGGATAGAGCGTTCCCGATAAAGCAGATCCGCAGGCGACGGAAGCTGTGCCGGCGGCCGATGCCTGGGCGACCGCGGTCAAAAGTTTTTGGTCTCGTTTCAAGCGGCCAGCGCGAAGCGCGGCCGGTCGGTCCTGGCCGGCTCGCGGGTCCAGCGGTTGGCTTCCATCGCGAACACCATCAGCGCCTCGGCGCTCCCCTGGGCCTCCCGGACGACCTCGACGGCGATTCGCGCGCCGGCCGGCGTCGGGCCGGTGAGGCCGGCGAGCGACGCCGAAAGCCAGGCGGCGACCGCGCGGTCGACGTAGCCCGAGGGACGCTCGCCCCAGACCGCGAAGTCGACCACGAGGGCGACCAGCGCGTCGGCGAAGGCCGGGTCGGCGTCGGGCACCGCCCGCTCCAGGGCGATCAGCATGTCGGCCTCGTCGCGATGGGCGATGCCGTCCGGCAGCACGTCGCGCAGCAGGGCCTGCACGTCGGCCGACGCGATGCGGCCCTCGGCGACGGCATGGTTGCAGAAGTCTTGAAGAGAAACGTTGATCATGACCGAATTCCTCCGCGACCTTTGTTCGGTCGCCGCCTGTCCTCGTGTGTATTGGACTGTAGGAGACGAGATCGTCTTCAGAGGTTAACGGCCAAATCTGAACCGGCGTTCAGGTTAAAGCGTGCTCACGAATGAGCGTTTCGAGAATCTTGCTTTTTTCGAGCGACATGCCGGCATCTGTCGAGACCGCACGATCTTCGCCCGCTCTCCGGGAACGCAGATGAAACGTCACCCGCTCACCGCTATCCCGTCATTCCGGGGCGCCGCAGGCGAGCCCGGAATCCAGAGCCGCCGGCGGTGGTGGATCCGGCTGGCGTCGGCGGTTCTGGGTTCCGGGCTCTGCTTCGCAGCCCCGGAACGACGAGGGGAAACGGACCGAAGGTCGTCCGCCCTCAGCGCACGATCACCGTCGCGCCCACCGGCACGCGGTTGAACAGGTCGACCACGTCGATGTTGCGCATGCGGATGCAGCCGGACGACGCGGCCTGGCCGATCTTCTCCGGCTCGTTGGTGCCGTGGATGCGGTAGAGCGTGTCGCGGCCCTTGTCGGAGAGGTAGAGCGCGCGGGCGCCGAGCGGGTTGCCCGGCCCGCCCTGCATCGGGTGGACGTGCGGCCAGCGCTTGATCATCTCGGCCGGCGGGTTCCAGGCCGGCCATTCCGCCTTGCGGTCGACCGTGGCGGTGCCCTTCCAGCCATAGGCCTCGTCGCCCACGGTGACGCCGTAGCGCATCGCCTTGCCGTCGGGCAGCACGAGGTAGAGCTGCCGCTCCATCGTCTCGATCACGATGGTGCCGGGCTGCTCCTTCGTCGGGTCGGTGACCTGGTAGCGGGCGAAGTGCGGGTCGAACTCGGCGTCCGGCACTAGCGCCATGAAGGCGGTGTCCCGTGCCGACAGGGCCGGATCGGGCACCGCCTTGAAGTTGCAGCCCGAGAGCAGCACGGCACACGCGATGATCGGGGCGAAGCGCATGGCGGGCCTCTCTCGAGTGGGCTTCCGCCGTTCGAACCAGGGTTGACGGAAACTGACCGAAGCATAGGCGGACGAGGCACTTCGGCGTAGCGTCCCGCGTTGCCCGCGGGCACAATGCCAAGCGCTGTTGCCACTTTGCGACAGGTGCGTCCGCAGCGAGGCGGCGCGCACAGCCGGAGGGATGATCGTGACGACCCTGTACGTGAGCCACCCGGCCGCCCTCGACCACGCCGTGCCCGAGGGGCATCCCGAGCGGCCCGACCGCATCCGCGCGATCGAGCGCGTCCTGGAGAACGAGCGCTTCTCCGGCCTCGTCCGCACCATGGCGCCGCAGGCCGAGGCCTCGGTCGCCACGCTCGCCCACCCCGCCGCCTATGTCGAGGCGATCGTCGCGGCCTCGCCCAAGGACGGGATGGTCGCGATCGATTCGGATACGCTGATGTCCCCGGGCAGCCTGGAGGCGACGCTTCGCGCCGTCGGCGGCGGCATCATGGCGGTCGATGCGGTGATGGGGTGCGAATGCAGCAACGCCTTCGTCGCCATGCGCCCGCCCGGCCACCATGCCGAGCGCACCCGGGCGATGGGATTCTGCCTGTTCAACCACGCCGCCATCGCCGCGCGCCACGCCCGCGCCAAGGGCGCGACCCGCGTGGCGCTGGTCGATTGGGACGTGCACCACGGCAACGGCTCGCAGGACATCTTCTGGGACGATGCCGACGTGATGTACGCCTCGACCCACCAGATGCCGCTGTTTCCCGGCACCGGCGCGGCCTCCGAGCGCGGCGCGAAGGACACCATCGTCAACGTGCCCCTGCGCCCGGGCGACGACGGCGCGGTCTTCCGCGAGGCGTTCGAGGCCGGCATCCTCGCCCGCGTCGACGCCTTCGCGCCCGACGTGATCATCCTGTCGGCCGGCTTCGACGCCCATCACCTCGATCCCTTGGCCAACCTGCGCCTGACCGAAGCCGATTTCGGCTGGGCCACGCGCAAGCTGATGGAGGTCGCCGACCGGCACGCCGGCGGCCGCCTCGTCTCGATGCTGGAGGGCGGCTACAGCCTCGACGGCCTCGGCCGCTCGGTGTCGGCGCATGTCGACGCGCTGATGGGGCGATGAGGGAGAGATCGGGTGCCCTCCCTCCCCCGAGAGGGGGGGATCGTCGGGAAAGTGTAGCCATCGATCGTCATCGTCGGGTTTCAGGATAATTCGGCAATCGGAACCGGGATTATGTGGTAATGCCACGCCCGGCGTCGGCCGGCATGGCGGCCGCTCGTCGATGGGGTGGATCGGGTGCGGCAGAGGCGTGGCTACGGGCTGGTTTGGGCGACGGCGATCGGGCTGGCCGGTGTGGCGCTCGTCGCGGCTTTCGCCGGCGACGACGTTCGGCAGGTCGCTTCACGGCTGACGAACCTTTTCGTGGCGCGCGATGCGGCCAGGCCCGCCCCCGCCCCCGCCAAGCCCACGCCATTCGCTGCCCCCCAGCGCACCGCGGTCGAGGGCGGACGCGTCGTCGTGGCGCTCACGCCCGAGGAACGCGCCCGGATCGGCCTCGAGACCGCACGGCGGCAGCCCGAATCGCACCCGATCGAGATCCAGGCCTACGGCAGCGTCCTCGACCTCGCGCGGGTGACGGAGCTCACGAATTCCTACGCCGCCGCGACGGCGCAGCTGCAGACCGCGCAGGCGCGGGTCGAGGTCTCGCGGGCCGCGTTCCAGCGCGCCAAATCCCTCGGGCCCTACGCGACGCAGGTTCAGATCGAGACCACCGAGGGCACGTTCCAGACCGACCAGGCGGCGCTCGCCGCCGCGCAGTCGCAGGTGCGGACGCTCAGCGCCACCGCGCAGCAGGAATGGGGGCCGGTGATCGGCCGCGGCATCGTCGAGCGCTCGGTCCTCGTGACCCGGCTGATCGAGCGCGCCGACTTCCTGGTGCAGGTGACGCTGCCGCCCGGGGAGACGCTGAAGGGCCGGCCCGGCGCGGCCTTCGCGGAGGTGCCGCCGCAGAGCGAGCGCGTGGCGCTGCGCTTCGTCTCGGCCGCGACCCGCACCGACCAGCGCATCCAGGGCCTCAGCTCGTTCTACACGGTCTCCGGCGACAGCGGCCTCCTCCCCGGCATGAGCACGCTGGCCTTCATCACCTCGTCGCGGGCCGCCACCGGCGTGCTCGTGCCCGAGGAGGCGGTGGTGCACTGGCAGGGCGGGGCCTGGTTCTACCGCGCGGTCGGCGAGACCGGGTTCGCCCGCCACGCGCTCGGCGCCGACCCCGCGCTCTCGGGCGACGGCTTCGTCGTCGCGGATCTCGCCGGCGAGACCGAGATCGTGATGCGGGGCGCGCAGGCCCTGCTGTCGGAGGAGATGAAGGCCCAGGTGCAGGCCGCCGGCGGCGCGGACGACGACTGAGCCGATGTCGTCCGATCAAAGCCCCGCCGCGCCCGATCCCGTCGGCCCGCAGGCCGCCCTGGTCGCCTTCGCGATCCGCTTCCCCGGCATCGTCGTGGCCTTGGCGCTGGCGTTGCTGGTCTACGGCACCGCCAGCCTCGGCCAGGCGAAGTACGACGTCTTCCCCGAGTTCGCGCCGCCCTCGGTGGTGATCCAGACCGAGGCGCCGGGGCTCAACCCGGAGCAGGTCGAGATCCTGGTGACCCAGACCGTCGAGGTCGCCGTCAACGGGCTTCCCGGCCTCGCCACCCTGCGGTCGAGCTCGATCCAGGGCCTGTCGGTCATCACCGCCACCTTCACCGCCGGCAGCAGCATCTACCGGGTGCGCCAGCTCGTGACCGAGCGGCTGGCGAGCCTCGCCGGGCGTCTGCCGCAGGGCGTGCTGCCGCCGGCGATGACCGCGCTGACCTCCTCGACCAGCACCGTGCTCCTGGTCGGGCTGACCTCGGAGAGCCGCTCCGCCCTCGACCTGCGCACGATCGCCGACTGGCGGGTGCGCCTGCGGCTGCTCGCGGTGCCCGGCATCGCCCAGGTCTCGGTCTACGGCGGGGCGGTGCGCGCCTTCCAGGTCGAGGTGCGGCCGCACGACCTGATCCGCTTCCGCCTCGGCCTGAACGACGTGCTCGTGGCCGCGCGCAAGGCCACCGGGGTGCGCGGCGCCGGCTTCGTCGACACCCCCAACCAGCGCATCGCCCTCCAGACGGAAGGCCAGTCGCTGACGCCGGAGGAGATCGCCCGCACGGTGCTCGTCAACGAGGGCGGCGCGAGCGTGGTGCTCGGCGACGTCGCCACCGTGGTCGCCGCCCCCGAGCCGCCGATCGGCGCGGCGCTCGTCGACGGCCGGCCCGGCATCCTCCTGATGGTCGGTGCGCAGATCGGCGCCAACACCCTGGAGGCGACGCGCCGGGTCGAGGCGGCCCTCGACGAGCTTCGGCCCGGGCTGGCGCGCGACGGCATCGTGCTGCGCGGCGACCTCTTCCGCCCGGCGAACTTCATCGCCCAGGCCAACGGCAACGTGCTGCAGGCGCTGGCGCTCGGCGGCATCCTGGTCGTCGTGGTGCTGTTCGTGTTCCTGTTCGACTGGCGCACGGCCGTCATCAGCGCGGTGGCGATCCCGCTCTCGCTGCTCGCCGCCGTGCTGGTGCTCGGGGCGATGGGCGAGAGCCTCAACACGATGACCCTCGGGGGGCTGGCCATCGCCATCGGCGAGGTGGTGGACGACGCGGTGATCGGCATCGAGAACGCGGTGCGGCGCCTGCGCGAGAACCGCCGCCTCGCCGTGCCGCTTCCGGTCGCGCGGGTGGTGCGCGACGCGATCCTCGAGGTGCGGGGCGCGGTGGCCTACGCCACATTCGCCGTGCTGCTGGTGTTCCTGCCGGTGCTGGCGCTCACCGGCGTCGCCGGGCGCCTGTTCGGCCCGCTGGCGCTCGCCTACATCCTGGCGGTGGTGGCCTCGCTCGCGGTGGCGCTCACGGTCACCCCGGCGCTCGCGATGGCGCTGGTCGCGCGCAAGGACCTGCCCGCGCGCGATCCCCCGGTGATGCGGATCGCGCGCGCCGCCTACGCGCGGATGCTTGGGGCCGTCGAGCGGCGCTTCGGCTGGGCGGCGACGGCGGCCGTCCTCCTCACCCTCGCCGGCGCGGCCGCCCTGCCCTTCTTCGGCGGCACCTTCCTGCCGGACCTCAAGGAGGGCCACCTGATCCTGCACATGGCGGCGGCGCCGGGCACCTCGCTGCAGGAATCGCTGCGGCTCGGCGCGCGCATGACCGCCGGGCTCAAGGCGGTGCCCGGCGTCCGCGCCGTGGCGCAGCAGGTCGGGCGGGCCGAGGCCGGCCAGGACACGGCCGGCACGCATTACAGCGAGATCCACATCGACCTCGAGCCCGGCCTCGACGGCGCGGCGCAGGGGCGGAGCGAGGCCGGCATCCGCGCGCTGATGGCGGGCACGCCCGGCGCCGCGTTCTCGCTCAAGACCTTCCTCACCGAGCGCATCGAGGAGACGGTCTCGGGCTACACCGCGCCGGTGGTGATCAACGTGTTCGGCGCCGACCTCGACCGGATCGAGGCGGCGGCCCGCGACGTCGCCCGCGAGCTCGCCGAGGTGCGGGGCGCCGCCGACGTGCAGCAGCAATCCCCCGCCGGCCTGCCGCAGATCACCGTGTCCTTACGCCGGAACGACTTGCGCCACTGGGGCCTCGACGCGATCGAGGTGCTGGAGATCGTCCGTACCGCCTACCAGGGCGACGTGGTCGGCCAGGCCTACGAGGGCAACGCCGTCTTCAACGTGATCGTCGTCCTCGACCGGGCGACCCGCGCGCACCTCACCCGCCTCGGCGACCTGCCGCTGCGGACCACGAGCGGCAGCTACATCCGGCTGGCCCAGGTCGCCGACGTCTACGAGACGGCCGGGCGCTACCAGGTCCAGCACGCGGGCGCGCAGCGGGTTCAGACGGTGACCGCCAACGTGACGGGGCGCGACGTGGCCTCCTTCGTCGAGGCGGCCAAGCGCAAGGTCGCCAAGGAGGTGACCCTTCCGCCCGGCGTCTACGTCGCCTTCGAGGGCGCCGCGGAGACGCAGGCGCGGGCGCGCGCCGACCTGCTGACCTATTCCGCGCTCGCCGGCCTCGGCATCGTGCTGCTGCTCGCGGTGGTCACCGGGTCGGTGCGCAACCTCGTCCTGGTGCTGGTCAACCTGCCCTTCGCCTTCGTCGGCGGCGTGCTCGCCGTGGCGGCGACCGGCGCGGTGGTCTCGCTCGGCTCGATCGTCGGCTTCGTCACCCTGTTCGGGATCAGCTTGCGCAACGCGATCATGCTGATCGCCCATTACGAGCACATGGTCGCCCGCGAGGAGCGCAGCTGGGACGCCGCCACCGCCGCGGAGGGCGCCGGCGACCGGCTGGTGCCGATCCTGATGACCTCCCTCGTCACCAGCCTCGGCCTGCTGCCGCTGGCGCTCGGCGCCGGCGAGCCGGGGCGCGAGATCGAGGGGCCGATGGCGATCGTGATCCTGGGCGGGCTCGTCACCTCGACGGTGCTGAACCTCGCGATCCTGCCGGCCTTGGCGCTGCGCTACGGCCGGTTCGTCGCGGACTATCCCTCCAGCGGCTCGTCGCCGAGCATCTCGATCCCGAAGCCCGACAGGCCGACATAGGCCCGGGCCGAGGTCGAGAGGTTGCGGATCGAGACCACGCCGAGGTCGCGCAGGATCTGCGCGCCCAGGCCCACCTCGCGCCACTGGCGCACGCGCTGCGCCTCGGTGCCCTCGTCCGCGACGCGGTTCAGCGGAACCCCGGCGGTGCCGTCGCGCAGGTACACGAGGATGCCGCGGCCCTCCCGCGCGAACCGGCGCATCACCGTCTCGATCTGGCGACCGCCCTCGATCACGTCGGCGACGACGTCCGAGCGATGGAGCCGGACCAGCACGTTGCGGCCGTCGCCGATGTCGCCGTGGACGAAGGCGAATTGCTGGATCGCCTCGAACGGCGTGGTGTAGGCGTAGCCCGTCATCGGGCCGAACTCGGTCTCGACCGGGAAGTGGCCGACGCGCTCGACCAGCTTGTCGCGCGCCTGGCGGTAGGCGATCAGGTCGGCCACCGAGACGCGGGCGAGGCTGTGCGTCTCGGCGAAGGCCGCGATCTGCGGCCCCTTCATCACCGTGCCGTCGTCGTTGGCGAGCTCGCAGATCACGCCGACGGGCGGCAGGCCGGCGAGCTTGCACAGGTCGACCGCGGCTTCCGTATGGCCTGAGCGCATCAGCACGCCGCCGTCCCGCGCGATCAGCGGGAAGACGTGCCCGGGGCGGACGAAGTCGTCGGCGCCCATGTTGCCGTTGGCGAGCGCCCGCACGGTGTTGCAGCGCTGCTCGGCCGAGATGCCGGTGGTCAGCCCGTGCTTCACGTCCACCGTGACGGTGAAGGCGGTGCCGAGCGGCGCGTCGTTCGAGGCGACCATCGGCGCGAGGTTGAGGCGGCGCGCCTCCGCGACCGTCACCGGCGCGCAGACGATGCCGCAGGTGTTGCGGACGATGAACGCCATCTTCTCCGGCGTGCAATGGATCGCGGCGACGACGAGGTCGCCCTCGTTCTCGCGATCGTCGTCGTCGGTGACGACGACGATCTCGCCGCGGGCGAAGGCTTCGATGGCGGAAGTGACGGAGGTGTGGGGCACGGTTCGGTACTCGAATGGGCTTTGCGTCCGGGGACGGTCGGGCGTCGGGCGCCGACGTGAGGCGCCGAAGTCAGGTGCCGACCTGCCCCCGATGGCGGAGATGGTGGTCGGCGAGCACGCACGCCATCATCGCCTCGGCGACGGGGACGGCCCGGATGCCGACGCAGGGATCGTGGCGGCCCTTGGTGATCAGGTCGACGTCGCGGTTGTCGCCCGTGACCGTGCGCCGGGGCGTGAGGATCGACGAGGTCGGCTTCACGACAAACCGCACCACGATCGGCTGGCCGGTCGAGATGCCGCCGAGCACGCCGCCGGCATGGTTGGCCAGGAACGTCGGGCGCCCGTCGTTGCTCGCGCGCATCTCGTCGGCGTTGTCCTCGCCGCGGAGCGCCGCCGAGGCGAAGCCGTCGCCGATCTCGACGCCCTTGACCGCGTTGATGGACATCATCGCGGCGGCCAGCTCCGCGTCGAGCTTGCCGTAGATCGGCGCGCCGAGGCCGGGTGCCACGCCCTCGGCCACCACCTCGATCACCGCGCCGATCGACGAGCCGTCCTTGCGGATGCCGTCGAGGTAGTCCTCGTAGAATTTCGCGGTCGCCGCGTCGGGGCAGAAGAACGGGTTGGCGCCGACCGCCTCCCAATCCCAGCGCGACCGGTCGATCGCGTGCGGACCCATCTGCACCAAAGCCGCGCGGATCGTGACGCCGGGGATCACCTTGCGCGCGATGGCGCCGGCCGCGACCCGCGCCGCGGTCTCGCGCGCCGACGAGCGCCCGCCCCCGCGATAGTCGCGGATGCCGTACTTGGCGTCGTAGGCGTAGTCGGCATGGCCCGGGCGGTAGCTGTCGCGGATCTCGGAATAGTCCTTCGAGCGCTGATCGGTGTTCTCGATCATCAGCGCGATCGGCGTGCCGGTGGTGAGCTGGCGGCCCCCGGTGCGGTCGTCGGCGAACACGCCCGACAGGATCTTCACCTGATCCGGCTCGCGCCGCTGGGTGGTGAAGCGCGACTGTCCGGGCTTGCGCCGGTCGAGCTCGGCCTGGATCTCCTCGGCCTCCAGCGCCAGCCCGGGCGGGCACCCGTCGACGACGCAGCCGAGGGCGACCCCGTGGCTCTCGCCGAAGGTGGTGACGCGGAACAGGTGGCCGAACGTGTTGTGGGACATCGTGCGCGTGCTCTAGCGCGCGGGCGGCGGAGGCACAAATCGGGGCCGCGTTGCGTCTGCGTCGGGTGGCCGCCTCCCTCCCCCGAAGGGGAAGGGAGAGCGTTCGGCGCGACGCCGACTGGCGGCGCCCATGCGGGCGATCAGGCCGGCACCTCCTCGATGGCGCGCGGCTCGGTTTCCGGCACGCCGTTGCGGGCATGGCGGAAGCTCGAGAGCGCCTGGTAGGTCTTCAGCCGCGCCCGCATCAGCGAGCCCAGCGGACGGTGCGCCGCGAGGCTGTGGGCGGGACGGAAGGAGAGCACGTCGTCGGCGTAGGCGCGGCGGGTCTCGCTCGTCGCGTCCTGCGCCGGCAGCACGAGGCGGGCGACGGTGCGGTAGGGGCTGGCCTCCTCCGACCATTCCTTCGAGGCGTCCTCGATCGGCATGTCGTTCAGGTCGAGGCAGAGCTGCACGCGGATCTCGAACACCACCTCCTGACCGCGGAAGAAGGCCGCGACCGCGTGGCGGAAGGTGTCCGGGTCGTCGCCGGGGTGAAGCTCCTCCTTCGCCAGGGCCTCCTGCGCGGGCGCGGCCGGGAACGCGGCGATCTTGGCGATGTGGTCGCCGTAGCGCAGCGCCGCCTGCGAGTAGTACGGCTCGGCCAGGGGATGCAGCGGCTGGTGTCCGAAGAAATCGAGCAGCGGCGCGCTCTTGCCGGTCACCGCCTTCACGACCGAATCGGCCGCCCGCGCCGTCGCCGAGACCGCAACCTTCACCGCCTCCGGCGCCTTGGTGCCGGCTTCGAGCTGCTTCATGCTGCCGAGGAAGCCCTTCGCGTCCGGGTTCGGGAAGACCGGCCCGGTGGCGAGCACGAAGTCCTGGGTGTCGGCCGCGTGACCGGCGAGCTTCTCGCCGGCGACGCCGAGCACCTTGATCGCCATGCCGCGGTGGGTCGAGACGCTGTCCTTCAGGAGCTCGCCCGGCCCCTGCGCGAACCGCACGATCGCCGGATGCGTGCCCGCCGTCGCGAACAGGCCCTGGGCCAGCTCCGCGGGCAGGTTCGGCAGCACCTGGAGCTCGCCGACGACGATGCCGCTGATCTTGGCGTGCGAGGCGCGCACGGCGTGCTTGTAGCGTGCGGCGGTGGTCTCGCTCTCGCGGGTCATCGAGGCGATGATCTCGTCGATGACGTGGTTCTCGTCGGGGGCCGGGGTTTCGACGTTGTCGTGGTAGCGGATCGGGGTCGCGCGGTCGGTCATGGGGCTCGCTTTGAAGCTCTTCGAGAATCGCTCCAGGGTGAACCGCGCTCGGCGCTCAGGTATCCCGCGGTCGCGCCAGGACGCCGCCGGTCATCGGCTCGCGCACGCCGGTGGTCGACGGAAACGTGATCGGCAGACCCTTGAGCGAGCGCACGGCCAAGTGCGCGAAGGCCTGCGCCTCGAGGAAGGCCGAGGACCAGCCGATGGCGTCGGCCGTCGTGATCTCGGCGCGCAGGTGATAGTTCAAGAGCCGCACCAGCTCGCCGTTGCGGGCGCCGCCGCCGGCGACGATCCAGCGGGCCGGGATCTCCGGGGCATGGTCGAGCGCCCGGGCGACCGCGCGGGCCGTGAAGGCGGTGAGCGTCGCCGCGCCGTCCTCGGTCGAGAGCTGGCCCGCGAGCTTGTGCGAGAACCAGTTGCGGTCGAGCGATTTCGGCGGCCGCCGGAAGAAGAACGGGTGCGTCAGCAGCCACGCCAGCAGCGGCTCGTCGGCTCGCCCGCGCGCGGCGGTGCGGCCGCCGTCGTCGAGATTCTTGCCCTCGCGCTCCTGCATCCACTCGTCGATCAGCGAGTTGCCGGGCCCCGTGTCGAAGGCGATCACGCCGCCCTTCGCGTCGACCAGGGTCGCGTTGGCGACGCCGCCGATGTTGAGGATGCCGTAGGCGCCCTCGAACCCCGAGGCCGCGGCCAGCGCCTGGTGAAAGACCGGCACCAGGGGCGCCCCCTGGCCGCCCGCCTCGATGTCGGCGCGGCGCAGGTCGGAGACGACCGGAATGCGCAAACGGTCGGCGAGCGCCTGCCCCTCGCCGATCTGGATCGTGATGCGCTGGTCCGGGCGGTGGATCACCGTCTGGCCGTGGAAGCCGATCACGTCGATGTCGGCGGGCGAGAGCCCGTTCTCGGCGAGAAACTGCTCGACCGCCTGGGCATGCGCCTCGGTGACGAAGGCCTCCGCCTCGGGCAGCCGGCCGGGCCGGTCGCCGGGGGCGACGACGCCCTCGGCGTCCTTGGTGGCGGCGCGCAGCAGGACCTTCTCGTCCTCGGAATAGCCGCGGTAGCCGGTCGGCCCCAGGGGCTCGAGGTAGTTGTTGTGTCCCTTGACCACGTGGACGGCCTCGCCGTCGGTCTCGATCAGGGCGACGTCCACGCCGTCGAGCGACGTGCCGCTCATCAGGCCGATCGCGCGCATCATGGTCATGACCTGCCCCCGTGCCTTTCGCCGGTCGTCCTGCTATGGGTGATCCTCGCAAAACCTCCGATCCCTGCGGGCGCCCGAGATGGCGACGACGACGCGACGGAGGTTTTGCGAGTGACACTCAGCCGCCTCATGCCCTTTTGCGAGCGGACGCGCCAGCGCGCAGGACCGGTCCGGTCCCGTGCCGGAGCCGCCCGCTTCGAACCGAGAAGTCCGAGCCTCCCATGACCGCCGCCGAGCCCTTCGCGCCGAAATCCGAGTTCCTGAAAGTCCTGAGCGAGCGCGGCTACGTCCACCAGTGCTCGGACTTCGCCGCGCTGGACGCGGCCGCGGCCGAGGGGCGGCTCACGGCTTACGTCGGCTACGACTGCACCGCGGCCTCGCTCCATATCGGCCACCTCTTGTCGATCATGATGCTGCACTGGCTGCAGAAGACCGGCGGCCGGCCGATCGCGCTGATGGGCGGCGGCACCACCCGCGTCGGCGACCCCTCGGGGCGCGACGAATCGCGAAAGATCCTCAGCCTGGAGCAGATCGAGGCCAACAAGGCCGGCATCCAGAAGACCTTCGCCCGGTTCCTCGCCTTCGACGGCTCGGCGACCGGCGCGATCATGGTCGACAACGCCGAATGGCTGACCAAGCTGAACTACATCGAGATGCTGCGCGATGTCGGTCGCCATTTCTCGGTCAACCGCATGATGTCGATGGACAGCGTGCGGATGCGGCTGGAGCGCGACCAGGAACTCTCGTTCCTGGAATTCAACTACATGATCCTCCAGTCCTACGACTTCGTCGAGCTGAACCGCCGCCACGGCTGCACCATGCAGATGGGCGGGTCGGACCAGTGGGGCAACATCGTCAACGGCACCGATCTCGGCCGCCGCATGGGCGTCCCGGGCCTGCTCGGGCTGACCTGCCCGCTGCTGACCACCGCGTCGGGCGCCAAGATGGGCAAGACCGCCGCCGGCGCGGTCTGGCTCGATGCCGGGATGCTGAAGCCGTACGATTACTGGCAGTTCTGGCGGAACACCGAGGATGCCGACGTCGCGCGCTTCCTCAAGCTGTTCACCTTCCTCCCGCTGCCCGAGATCGCCGACCTCGCCGCGAAGGGCGGGGCCGGGATCAACGAGGCCAAGGTGCGGCTCGCCACCGAGGCGACGGCGCTGATGCACGGCCGCGAGGCGGCGGACGCCGCCGCCGAGACCGCGCGGAAGACCTTCGTCGAGGGGACGCTGGCCGAGGACCTGCCGAGCGTCACCGTCTCGCGCGACCTCGTCGATGCCGGCCTCGGCGTGCTCAGCGCCTTCGGGCCGGAATACGCCAAGCTGGTGCCGTCCACGAGCGAGGCCCGCCGCCAGATCAAGAGCGGGGGCCTGCGCATCGACGACGTGGTCCTCACCGACGAGCGCGCCGTGCTGCGCACCGCCGACTTCGCCAAGACCGGCGTGATCAAGCTCTCGTTCGGCAAGAAGCGCCACGTGCTGCTCCGCGTGGCGTGACCGCTCGCGGCGAAGCGGGGCCCGGACCGGGCGCGGCTTCGTCTTTATGCGGGGCCGTTCGTCAGCGGATGCCGCCGCTCGCGGTGATCACCTCGCCGGTGAGCCAGCGCGCGTCGTCGGAGGCGAGGAAGGCGACCACCCGGGCGATGTCGTCCGGCGCGCCGGCGCGGCCGAGCGGGGTCTGCGCGACGAAGCCGGCTTCCATCTCGGATCCGGCGATGCCGGCCGAATGGGTGCCCTCGGTCACCACGTAGCCCGGGCTGACCGTGTTGACCCGGATCCGGCGCGGCGCCAGCTCGTTGGCGAGCACCCCCGAGATCGCGTTGAGGGCGCCCTTCGTCCCGGCATAGACCGCCGCCGTCGGCGTATGCACGTGGGTGATCGCCGACGAGATGTTGACGATGCTGCCGCCCTCGCCGAGGTGCCTGGCGGCTGCCTGGGTCGCCAGCAGCACGCCGAGCACGTTGACGTCGAACAGCTTGCGGTAATGCGCCTCGGTGATCTCCTCGATCGCCGCGAAGTCGTAGACGCCGGAATTGTTGACCAGCACGTCGAGCCGGCCGAATGCCGTCACCGCCGCCTCGATCACCGCTTGCGCCTGGGCGGCCTGGGAGACGTCGCCCTGGACCGCGATCGCCCGGCCGCCGGCCGCGGTGATCGCGGCGACGACCGCCTCCGCGCCGGTTTTGCTCGATGCGTAGTTCACGACGACCGCCGCGCCGTCCTCTGCCAGCGCCTTGGCGATGCCGGCACCGATGCCCTTCGATGCGCCGGTCACGACGGCGACTTTGCCTGCGAGCTTGGACATGTATGCTAACCCTCGGCATGGGCCGGCACCGGGATGGCCGCCGTATTCCCATAGTTCGGGATTTCGGAACTAATGTCGCGCGGATCAAGCCCCCATATGCCGAAATCATGAGATCTTTGTTCCATCCCGCGATGGAGGACGTGCGCCCGGACGCGATCCTCCACGCCCTGTCCGATCCGAACCGCGCGGCGATCTTCGCACGGATCATGCGCGCGGGCTGCGTCGAGGCGTGCTCGGCCGTCTCCGCCCTCGGAGACCGGGTGATCCCGAAATCGTCGCTGTCGACGCACTTCAAGGTGTTGCGCGAAGCCGGCTTGATCCGCAGTGCACGCCACGGAGTGGAGATGCGCAACGAGTCGCGCTACGCCGAGGTCGAGGCGCGCTTTCCGGGCCTGCTCGGCGCGATCATCAACGCCTACGCGTCCGGAGCCTGCGACGGGTCGCCCGGTGCCGGCCCGTCGGCGCCCGCGGCACGCGGCAGCGAAGCGTCGCCCGCGGAGTAGGCCGCCCGCCGGCGGATCGGCCGCCTCAACGGTCGCCCTGCACCGCCGGGGGCACGCCGTCGGCCAAGTTCGAGCCGCCGCCCGCGCTGAAGAGTTTTCGCAGGAAGCCCGGCGCGACCGCCGAGAGCGGGTTCACGCTGACGTCCGGCGCGTTGAGCCTGCCCGAGACCCGGAAGTTGACCGCGAACAGGCCCTCGTTGTGGCCGCCGCCGAGGAGCGGTCCGATCAGCGGCACCTGCGAGACGATGTTGTTCAGGCCGTAGAGCGGCACGAAGGTGCCGTTGATGTCGGTGCGCTCGCGGGCGGTGTCGAGGAAACCCGACAGCGTGAAGCCCATCGCTGCGTTCGAGATCGCCGCATCGGAGAAGTCGACGCGCGAGCCCGAGCGGACGAAGTTCGCCCGCATCCGGTCGAACGAGACCGCGCTGCCCTGGCCCGCGACCGTGCGCTTGCGCCCGCGGGCATCGACGGTCTCCACCGTCTCCGGTCCCTGGGCCATGATGCTGGACAGGGCCGGCTCGTTGCGCAACGCGAACTCGCGGATCTGCACCACGCCGGCCTGCGGCCCGTCGCTCAGCACGATGCCGAGATTGAGCCGGCCGCCGTACATCCGCCGGTAGACGTCGACGAAGCGCAGCGTCGCGCCGGCATCGCCGGATTCGATCGCCAGCGTCGGCGTGCCGCGCTCGCCCTTGGTCACGCTCGCGACGAAGGGGGCGGAGCGGAACTTGCCGCTCATCGCCGCCGCGCGCACGTCCTTGCCGCGCATGGACAGCTTCACGCTGGCGTTGGTCAGCGCCTCCTCGTTGAAGCCGGTGAGGATGCCGAGCTGGATGTCGGCGTCGATGTCCTTCGGGTTGGCGTCCCGCTGCGACTTGCCTTCGGGCGCGGTCAGCATCTTCAGGAACGGGCGCGCGTCGGCCACCGCCCCCTTCACCGCGACGCGGTAGCCGTTTCCGTTGCGATCCAGCGTGACGCGCATGTCGTCGCCGGGCGAGAGCTTGAGGTTGGTCAGGTCCGCCCGCTCGAGGCCGCCCTCGCCGGTGATCGAGGCGCTGCCGCGGGCCGTGGTCGAGCCGGCATCGAGGGCGATGTCGCGCAGGTCCATCCCCGGGCCGGTATCGACCAGGGTGAAGGTCAGGCGGCCGGCCTTGCCGGCGGCCTTGCTCAGGCCGGGCAGCAGGCCGTCGATCCCGGCGCGGGCGAGGTCGGCCTCGACCCGGATCGGGGGTTTCGTGGCGCCGGCCTTGACCAGCGGGATGGTGGCTTTGACCGCGATCGGGCCGCTCAGCTGGGGGGCCGTCGGCAGGCCCTTGCGCGCCCGCAGGGCGTCGTCGACGGTCAGGTTCACCAGCACCTCGCCGGTGCCGCCGGTCTTGGCCTGATGCATGTCGATCGAGACCGGCGCGCCCGACAGCTTGGCGTCGCCCTTCAGGGTGAAGCCGCGCGGATCGTAGGTCACGGCGAAGCGGCCGGCTTCGAGCTTGTCCTTGCCGACGACCTTGTCGACGGCGAGGTCGTTCAGCGTGCCCGAGACGCTGACCGGCAGGTCGGGCAGGTCGGGGATGTGCTTGAGGTCGAGCGGGAAGCCGATGCGCAGGTCGGCCTGGCCCTTCACCGTCGACGGGTCGAGATCGACGCCCGACAGCGCCTTGAACATCTTGGTCTGCAGCAGGGCCGCCAGCGCGTCTGCGCCGCCCGACAGGCGAAGGCCGATATCCGCCACGACCTTGTCGGGCGAGATCTCCGGGATGACGAAGGCGCCCTCGGTGATGTTCAGCGCGCGCCCGTCGGCCATGCGGATGTCGGCGGTGACGTTCCTGATCCGGGTCGAGCGCCCGGTGATCGTGCCGGCGACGTTGCCTCGGGTCAGCGGCGGCGCGTCGGGCGAGACCTCGAGCGTCGCGTCCGAGACGCGGAAGTCGATATGCACCGCGTTGTCCGGCATCGGGTCGCCCCGCGTCGCCGCGGCGAGCTCGGCGCCCGACATGTCGACGGTGATGTCGACCGCCTCGATGCGGGCGGCGCGCAGCTCGTCGACGAGGTAGTTGCGCGCGCCCGGCGCGATGTTCTCCGGCCAGAGCCGCAGCGCCGTGCGGGCCTCGCTGTCGCTGGCGGTGACGTGGAGCGTGAGGCCGTCGTCGTCGGCGGTGGTACCGAGGGTGCCGGACATGTTGCCGCGGATGCCGTCGCCGCTCATCGCGAAGCTGTCGATCGCGACGCCGCCGGCGCGGCCGGTGAGGTGCCCGTCCATCGCCGCGATGGTGATCGGCTTGTCCTTGGGGGCGGCGCCCCGGAGCGTCGCGTTCCGGCTCGACAGGGTCGCGGTCCAGGCGAAGTCCTCGCCCGGCTTGGCCACGGCCCAGGTGCCGGTGAGGTTCACCGCGTTGCCGGCGCCGAGGTAGTCGAGCCCGTCGAGCGTCATCACCCGGGCGGTCTCGTCCCAGCTCACCGTGGCCTTCAGGCTCTCGACGGTGACCGGGTTGAAGTCCTTCTCCTCGACGAGGAAGGTGCCGTCGCTGGTGCGCAGCGTCGCCTTCATCGCCTCGATGCGGCCGCCGTCGAGGGCGACGTCGGCCCGCGCCGAGAGCTTCAGGTCGGTGGTGATCGGCAGCTTCGACTGGCCGGAGAGCAGCAGCAGGTCGGTGGCCGGCAGGTCGTCGAGGGTGATGATCCCGGTGCGGCGCGGGCCGCCGGCCTCGCGCAGGGTGCCGCCGAAGCGCCATTGCCCGTGCGGCCCGTCGATGCGCAGCTCGAACAGGCGCGCGTCCTGGTTCGGGTCCCGGCCGAACAGGCCGTTGACGTGCTCGAACACCGCGCGCTCGCGGGCGTCGTCGTCGATCAGCGTGAGGCGGGCATTGGTGATGCGGGCGCGGTCGAGCGCGCCGACGACGCCGGCGGAGTCGAGCACGACGCCGAAGATCGAGGCCGTTGCGGCCGAGAGCGGCGAGACCATGCCGCGCGCCGCGTCCACGCTCGGCGGCGTGTGCGGCGAGGCGTCGCCCGGATGCGCCGGCTCGGCGGCCGCGAAGGCGATCGAGCCGTCGCGGTGGACGAGCGCCGTCATCTGCACGTCGCGGAACTCGATCGAGCGCGGCGTCGGCGCGAGCTTCAGCAGGCTCCAGGGATCGATGCTGACGAGGGCGAGCGGCGCGCGGACCACGAGGGCGCCCTGCGGGTTGCGGATATCGAGCCCGCTGACGCGCAGCGCCAGGGCGTTCTCGGAGTCGAGCTCGAGGGTGCTGTCGCGCAGGCTGATGCGCCAGCCCGGCCCGATCCGGTCGGCGAGCGCCGACGAGACCCGCGCCGACAGGCCGTCGATCTGCAGGGGCCCGTATGCGAGGCGCATGACCCCGCCCCCGAGGCCGAGACCGAGCACGACGACGAGGGCGGCGGCCGTCCACAGGCAGCGCCGCGTCCAGCACCGAACGGCCTTGCGCGTCTGCCCGCCGCCGGGCGTATCCTCAGGCCGGGCCTCTTCCTCAGGCATGAAGACCTTGCATCGGCGCGTCCGCTGTTTCGCAACGTGCGCTCATTCTAGGACGCAACCTCGTGACGACGCGTTTCCGGAGCGTGTCCGGCTCTCGCGCCCGAAGCGCGGGCATCGGATGGTCCGGCACCGCGCCAAAGCACACCATCAATCGGCCGAAAGGATGGCACGATGCCCCTCGCCCAAGGCGAACGCGCTCCCGACTTCACCCTTCCCGGCTCCGGCGGCAAGACGCTCCAGCTCGGCGAGCACGTCGGTCACAAGATCGTGCTCTACTTCTACCCGAAAGACGACACCAGCGGATGCACTCTGGAGGCGCAGGCCTTCAACGCGAGGCTGGCCGACTTCGACGCGGCCGACGCCGTCGTGATCGGGGTCTCGCCCGACTCGGTGAAGAGCCACGACAAGTTCGCGTCCAAGCACGATCTCGCCTTCCCGCTCGCCTCCGACGAGGGCAAGGCGATGCTCGAGGCCTACGGCGTCTGGGTCGAGAAGAGCATGTACGGGCGCAAGTACATGGGCGTCGAGCGCACCACGATGCTGCTCGACCGAGACGGTCGCATCGCGCAAATCTGGCCGAAGGTGAAGGTGCCGGGCCATGCCGAGGAGGTGCTCGAGGCCGCCCGCGCCCTCCCCTGAGCCGATCCCGCATCCCGCGAGAGGCATGAGGGTTCTCGGTTTCTTAACCCTGTCGGCCTTCGATGGCGGCCTCGGCATCGGGCCCGAATCGATGACCCCTTCCGCCAGCCTTCCGCACCGCAGGAGCCGGCTGCTCGCCGCTGCCCTTCTCGTCACCGGCCTGTGGGCCGCCGGCGCGAGCGGGCTGGTGCTGTTCCACGACGACATCCTCGCCGGGTTCGTCGCGCGGCAGGGCGCGATGCAGACGGCCTACGAGGCGCGCCTCGCCGCGTTGCGGGCCGAGCTCGACCGCGGCGGCTCGGCGCGGGCGGAGGCGCAGGTCGCCGTCGCGGCGCGCCTCGACGGGCTGACGGCGCGCCAGAACGATCTGGAGCGGCGGCAGGCCGTGCTCGCCCGCCTCGCGCGGCCGGACGACGCGTCGTCCGACCCGATCGATCCGCCGACCACCGGTTCGCTGCCCAGCCCATCCTCGGCGGGCGAGAGCGATCTCGGCCTGCGCGGCGTCGAGGCGCGGCCCGGGCGTCGCAGCGCGCGCGAGACCGACCTGCAGGTGGCGGCCCTCGCCGGGCGGCTCGACGGCCTCGCGGCGGCGCAGGTGCTCGGGCTCGACCGCATTACCGAGCGGGCGGCGAGCGATCTCGGACGCCTGCGCCGCGCCCTGGAGCGGACCGGAATCGACCTGCAGCGTCCGGCCGCGGCGGGCCTGGGCGGGCCGCTCGTGCCGATCGATCCGAGCCCGTTCGCCGACGCCCTCGCGGTCGCGTCCCGCACCGTCGGCGATGCCCAGGCGCTGCGCCGGCTCGCCGCCCGCCTGCCGCTCGACCGCCCGCTGCCGCGCGACCGCGGCGTGGCCAGCACCTTCGGGCCGCGGCTCGACCCGTTCACGCGGGGGCTCGCGCTGCATACCGGGCTCGACCTGAAGGCGGAGATGGGCGAGCCAGCACTGGCCACCGCGCCCGGGCGCGTCGTCACGGCGGAGGCCACTGGCGGCTACGGCAACATGGTGGAGATCGACCACGGCCACGGCGTGGTCACGCGCTTCGCGCACCTGTCGCGCATGGCGGTACGGGCCGGCCAATGGCTCCGCGCCGGTGATCTGGTTGGCCGCGTCGGCTCGACCGGGCGCTCGACCGGCGCGCACCTGCACTACGAGACCCGGATCGACGGCGAGCCGGTCGACCCGCTGGGGTTCCTGGAGGCGGGGCGCGAACTCGCCGAGGGCGGTGGGCCCTGACGTCGCGGCCGGCGCGACGTCGCGTGTCCCGCCATTCCGGGGCGCCCGAGGCGAACCCGGAATGGCAAGCGTTCGATGGACGAAGGACGGTTCCCGTCCTGCCGCCTCAGTCGATGTCCTCGACCTTCTCCGTCGCCCCGTACAGGCGCTGCGCCAGCGACGCCTCGATGAAGGGGTCGATGTCGCCGTCGAGGACCTCGTCCGGGTCGGTCGACTGCGTACCGGTGCGCAGGTCCTTCACGAGCTGGTAGGGCTGCAGCACGTAGGAGCGGATCTGGTGGCCCCAGCCGATGTCGGTCTTGGAGGCGGCCTCGGCGTTGGCCTTCTCCTCCCGCTTCTTCAGCTCGGCCTCGTACAGGCGGGCGCGCAGCATGTTCCAGGCGGTCGCCCGGTTCTTGTGCTGCGAGCGCTCCTGCTGGCACGCCACCACGATCCCGGTCGGGTTGTGGGTGATGCGCACCGCCGAGTCGGTGGTGTTGACGTGCTGCCCGCCCGCGCCCGACGACCGGTAGGTGTCGATCCGGCAGTCGGATTCCTTGATCTCGATCTCGATCCGGTCGTCGATCACCGGGTAGACCCAGACGGAGGCGAAGCTGGTGTGCCGCCGCGCGCTCGAATCGTAGGGCGAGATGCGCACCAGGCGGTGCACGCCGGACTCGGTCTTGAGCCAGCCGTATGCGTTGTGGCCCTTGATCAGGAGCGTGGCGCCCTTGATCCCGGCCTCTTCCCCGTCCGACCACTCGACGATGTCGACCTTGTACTTCCGGCGCTCGGCCCAGCGGCCGTACATGCGCTGGAGCATGTTGGCCCAATCCTGGCTCTCTGTGCCGCCGGCGCCCGCATGGACCTCGAGATAGGTGTCGAAGCCGTCGGCCTCGCCCGACAGCAGCGTCTCGACCTGACGGCCGGCCGCCTCCTTCTCGACGGTGAGGATCGTGGCCTCGCCCTCGCGAATCGAGGCCTCGTCGCCCTCCGTCTCGCCGAGCTCGATCAGCATCGCCCCGTCGTCGAGATCCTGCTCGAGCTTGCGGATGGCGGCCACGGCCTCGTCGAGCTGCTGGCGCTCGCGCATCACCTTCTGCGCGGCGTCGGCGTCGTTCCACAGTTCCGGGTTCTCGGACGCCGCATTCAGCTCCGCGAGTCGTTTATCGACGGTATCCCAGTCAAAGATGCCTCCTCAGCAGTCCGATCGACTGCTTGGCGGCATCCGAGGCTTGCTCGATCTCGGCGCGCATTTCGAGGGTGTGTCGCTTGTGTCGGGGGCTCAAAGAGGTCGAGCGGGGTGATACCGGCGGCGGGCGCCCCTGTAAACGGCTCCCATCCCATGGCGCGTGCCGAGCTCATGCGACGCTCCCACCCGCGCCGACCCGTGAAACCACGGCCGCCTCGTGCGTTGACCGGGGATTTTCACCCCGATCGGGAGGGACGCGCGATGACGAAGGCCGAGGACAAGGATTCGCGGGACGACGCCGAGCACGACCGTGAGCAGACCCGGAAGGAGTTCGACGCGGCGGTGAACATGACGCCCGCCGCCTTGAGGAAGCATCTCGACTCCGACGTCAGCAAGTCGGTCGGGCAGAAGTCCGGCGGCGGCGAGGCCACCGGGCACAAGGAGGGGCGCCGCATCCTCGAGATCAAGGCCAAGAAGAAGGCCGACCTCACGGACGACGATTACGGCCACATGCGCAAGGTCGTCGGCTACGTCCGCCGGCACCTCGCGCAGGGCGGCAAGTCGCGCAACGATCCCGACTCGGCCTGGGCGCTGTCGCTGATGAACTGGGGCCACGACCCGTCGAAGGACTGAGCCGGATCGCGCGGCGCGTCGACGAAATCCGCGCGCCGCGTTGGAAAATCAGCGCGCCGCGTCGCGCCCGTCAGTGCTGGCCGTAGCCGGCGATCCAGGCCGGTGCCAGCACGTAGCGCCGCTTGGCGCGGGGATCGGTGCGGCCCTCCATGAGGCCGCTGTCGTAGTAATTGAAGCCGGTGATGCCGTAGCCGCCGCCGTTCATCACCTGCGGCACGGCGATCGCAGGCACCGCGAGGTCGGGGCGCGCGGGCGGGACGATCGGGCGGTTGGCGCCGTCGACCTGCAGCACCGTGGGGCCGTCCGGACCCTGGAACACGTAGGCCCCGGACTGGGCCTGGGCGGCACCGGCACCGGCGAGCGCGAACAGGCCGGCGGCGAGGCCGTGTCGGAGGAAGGTGTTCATCGCGTGCTCCGTCGCTGAGGGGCGGGTTCGATCGTCGGGGCATCATGCCCGATGCGCGGCCGCGTGTCCGTCGCCGCGACGCGCCAGCCGCGGCGTCGCCCCCGGAAAAACCGACCGGAAGCCCCGGTCGGTCGGCTCTCGATCGGCCTCGATCAGCCCTTGGAATGCAGCACGACCGCCGGCTGCCGGGCGATCGGCTTGCAGGTCGTGTCGAAGGCGTTCAGCACCAGCGGGCGCGAATCGCAGGCGAAGGCCGCATCGGGGCCCGGCGCCGGGATCGGGTCGCGGGCGACGATCGGGTTCGGCGCGCAGGCCGAGGCGGCTGCCGCCAGCAGCAGGGCGGCGGGCAGGGACAGGCGACGCATGCAAGCCTCGGGGACGCGAGTGCGGATCATTGCCGCCGACCCTGCGCACGGGGCCGGCGGGTGACAAGCACATGCAGCACACCCATCGCGCTTTGGCCGGGCCTGTCGCCCCGCCGCAACAATCGGGATCAGGCGCTCTTGGCCAGCGGCACGACGTTGTGCAGCGTCATGTCCGCGGTCTCGAGGAAGCGGCGGACGTTGCGGGCCGCCTGGCGGATGCGCTGCTCGTTCTCGACGAGGGCGATGCGGACGAAGTCGTCGCCGAACTCGCCGAACCCGATGCCGGGCGCCACCGCGACGTCCGACTTCTCGAGGAGGAGCTTCGAGAATTCGAGGCTGCCGAGCGCCTTGAACTTCTCCGGGATCGGCACCCAGGCGAACATCGAGGCGGCGGGCGCCGGGATCTTCCAGCCGGCCTTGCCGAACGACTCGACCAGCGCGTCGCGGCGCTTCCTGTAGATCGCCCGCATCTCCTGGATGCAATCGTCCGGCCCGTTGAGCGCGGCGGTGGCCGCGACCTGGATCGGCGTGAAGGCGCCGTAATCGAGGTAGGACTTCACCCGCGACAGCGCGGCGAGCAGGCGCTCGTTGCCGACGGCGAAGCCCATGCGCCAGCCGGCCATGGAATAGGTCTTCGACAGCGAGGTGAACTCCACCGTCACGTCGATCGCACCCGGCACCTGCAGCACCGAGGGCGGCGGCTCGCCGTCGAAGTACACCTCGGCATAGGCGAGGTCCGAGAGCAGGATGATCTCGTGGCGCTTCGCGAAGGCGACGAGGTCCCGGTAGAAGTCGAGCGTCGCCACGTAGGCCGTCGGGTTCGACGGGTAGCAGACCACCAGGGCCACCGGCTTCGGGATCGAGTGCGCCATGGCGCGCTCCAGCGCCGGGAAGAACGCGGGTGTCGGCTCGGCCGGGACGGAGCGGATCACGCCGCCCGCCATCAGGAAGCCGAAGGCGTGGATCGGGTAGCTCGGGTTCGGCACCAGCACCACGTCGCCCGGCGCGGTGATCGCCTGCGCCATGTTGGCGAAGCCCTCCTTCGAGCCGAGGGTGGCGACCACCTGGGTGTCGGGGTTCAGGCTCACGCCGAAGCGGCGCTGGTAGTAGCCCGCCTGGGCGCGGCGCAGGCCGGCGATGCCCTTCGAGGCCGAGTAGCGGTCGGTGCGCGGGCGCCCGGCCGTCTCGCACAGCTTGGCGATGACGTGCTTGGGGGCGTCGAGGTCCGGGTTGCCCATCCCGAGGTCGATGATGTCGGCGCCGTTGGCGCGGGCGGCGGCCTTGATCCGATTGACCTGCTCGAACACGTAGGGGGGCAGGCGCTTGATGCGGTGAAAATCGGTCATGGCCATCTGTCCATCGGCGCGGATCCCGTGGGGCGGCACTGGCGGCCCCGACGGGTGGCGGTCGGCCTCTCTAACATCGAAGCGGCCTGCCGCCGACCCCGAATATCGGCCTTATTCTGCCGGCTGGGCCGGCGCACTCGCCGGCTTCGTCGCCTTGCCGGCGCTCTCCGCGGCCCGGCCCCGCGATTCGTTGCGGCCGCGGGCGCCTTCGAGCTCGGCTTCCAGCGCCTTCTGGCTCTCGGCCGACTTCGCCCGCACCGGACGCGCCGGAGCGGAGACGCCGACCGGCATGAACTCGGTCCCGCCCTTCGGCCGTGAGTTCGCGACGAAGTCCGGCGCGGCGACGGCCTTCGGGCCGTAGCCGGCCTCGACCGCCAGCGTCTTGATCGGCGAGAGGTCGGAGGAGCAGGCGCCCGTGGCCGCCGCCGCGCAGAGCGCGAGCGTGCCGAGGAGGCGCCGGAACGCGATGCCCTGCGCTGCGGAGCCGGACGGATTCGACGGCCTGCCCGGAGAAGTCGTGCCGGGATCCGGAACCTTGTCGCAAGTTGAGGTCATGCCGCAGTTATATCGCCGTTCGCGCCTGCCGCGCTGGGCAAATTCGGGGTTGGCGCGTTAATTTGTCGGAAACGAGGCTCGGACCGCCCCCCGGGGCGGGTGCTCGGGTCCGCCCGCGCTGCCGGCGCGGACGAAGCCAGGGAGTGGATCACGCGTGACGACGCAGCCGACGACGCCCGCGATGCTCGATTTCGAGGCCCTCTCGCGCAATGCGGGCCAGTTCATGGAACAGCTCGGACGGGCCGCCGCGCGCTACGTCGCTCCCGAGGACGGCCTGCCGGTCCAGCCCAAGCCGCCGCAGGAGGCGAGCGAGCTCGTGCGCACCCTCGGCACCGTGGCCGAGACGTGGCTTTCCGATCCGAAGCGGACGCTCGAGGCGCAGGCCAAGCTCAGCGAGGCCTTCGTCGCTCTGTGGGGCACGACGTGGATGCGCCTCCAGGGCCAGGAGGCCGAGCCGGTGGCGCAACCCGAGCCGAAGGATGCGCGGTTCGCCGACGCCGAATGGTCGTCGAATCCGTACTTCGACTTCATCAAGCAGGGCTACCTGATCACCACCCGCTGGGCCGAAGGCCTGGTGAACGAGGCCGAGGGCATCGACGAGCACACCCGCCACAAGGCGCAGTTCTACCTGCGCCAGCTCGCCGGCGCGCTCTCGCCCTCGAACTTCGTGATGACCAACCCCGAGCTGATCCGGCACACGCTGCAGGAGAACGGCGCCAACCTCGTCCGCGGCATGAAGATGCTGCAGGAGGACATCGAGGCCGGCGCTGGCGAGCTGCGGGTGCGCCAGACCGACCGGAACGCGTTCGAGTTCGGCGTCGACGTCGCGGTGACGCCCGGCGAGGTGGTGTTCCGCAACGACCTGATGGAGCTGATCCAGTACGCGCCGCGCACCGAGACGGTGCTGAAGCGCCCGTTCCTGATCGTGCCGCCGTGGATCAACAAGTTCTACATCCTCGACCTGAATCCGGCGAAAAGCCTGATCGGCTGGATGGTCGACCAGGGCCTCACCGTCTTCGTGATCTCCTGGGTCAACCCGGACGAGCGCCACCGCGACAAGGACTTCGAGTCCTACATGCGCGAGGGCATCGAGGCGGCGATCGACGCGATCGGCGTCGCCACCGGCGAGACGGAAGTGGCGGCGGCCGGCTACTGCGTCGGCGGCACGCTGCTCGCCGTCACGCTCGCGATGCAGGCCGCCACCGGCAACAAGCGCATCAAGAGCGCGACCTTCCTGACCACGCAGGTCGACTTCACCCATGCCGGCGACCTCAAGGTCTTCGCCGACGAGGGGCAGATCCGGCAGATCGAGACTCAGATGGCCGAGCGCGGTTACCTCGACGGCGCCAAGATGGCCAACGCGTTCAACATGCTGCGGCCGAACGACCTGATCTGGTCCTACGTCGTCAACAACTACGTCAAGGGCAAGCCGCCGAGCGCCTTCGACCTGCTGTACTGGAACGCCGACGCCACCCGCATGCCGGCGGCCAACCACGCCTTCTACCTGCGCAACTGCTACCTCGAGAACAACCTCGCGCAGGGCCGGATGGTGCTCGGCAACATCCGCCTCGACCTGAAGAAGGTGACGGTGCCGGTGTTCAACCTCGCCACGCGCGAGGACCACATCGCGCCGGCGATCTCGGTGTTCGAGGGCTCTTCGAAGTTCGGCGGCCCGGTGGACTACGTGCTGGCCGGCTCCGGCCACATCGCCGGCGTCGTCAACCCGCCCTCCAAGCCGAAATACGGCTACTGGACCGGCGGAAAGGCGGAAGGGCGCCTGGAGGATTGGCTCGGGGCCGCCACCGAGACCAAGGGCTCGTGGTGGCCGTACTGGTTCAAGTGGCTCGAGGCGCAGGCGCCCGAGCGCGTGCCCGCCCGCAAGCCCGGCGGCGACGCGCTGCCCTCGCTGGCGCCCGCCCCCGGCACCTACGTGCGCATGAAGGCCTGAGCGTCGGCTTGACCCGCCTGCCGCGGCGACCACCTTCCGCGTCAGGATCGTTCGAAATGGGGGGCGCACATGAAGCTGGTTCGGCACGGAGCGGCGGGAGACGAGAAGCCGGGCCTGATCGACGGGAACGGCGGCCTGCGCGACCTGTCCGCGGTCCTGCGCGACATCGCCGGGCCCGGGCTCTCGCCCGAAGCGCTCGACCGCCTGCGCGTGATCGACCCGGAGACGCTGCCGCTCCTGCCGGCTTCGACCCGGCTCGGCCCCTGCGTCGGCGGCACCCGCAACTTCGTCGCGATCGGCCTGAACTTCGCGGATCACGCCGCCGAGACCGGCTCGCCGATCCCGTCCGAGCCGATCGTCTTCAACAAGGCGCCGTCCTGCATCGTCGGCGCCAACGACACGGTGATCATCCCCAAGGGATCGGCCAAGACCGACTGGGAGGTCGAGCTCGCCGTGGTGATCGGCTCCCGCGCCTCCTACGTTCACGCCAACGAGGCGCTCGACTACGTGGCGGGCGTGTGCATCTGCAACGACGTTTCCGAGCGCGAATGGCAGATGGAGCGCGGCCCGACCTGGACGAAGGGCAAGGGCTGCCCGACCTTCGGGCCGCTCGGCCCGTGGCTCGTGACCCTCGACGAGATCCCCGACCTCGGCAACCTCGCGATGAGCCTCGACGTGAACGGGCAGCGGATGCAGACCGGCTCGACCGGGACGATGATCTTCGACGTGCCCCAGCTCGTCGCCTACGTCTCGCATTTCATGATGCTCGAGCCCGGCGACATCATCACCACCGGCACCCCGCCCGGCGTCGGCCTCGGCATGAAGCCGCCGCGCTATCTCAAGGCCGGCGACGAGATGATCGTGCGCATCGAGGGGCTGGGCGAGCAGCGCCAGCCGGTGATCGCCTTCGACGACTGGACCGCGAAGGTCTCCGCCGGCGAGCCCACGAACTGACGCTTTTCCTCGACGGCTGCGGTCGTGCCGCCGCGACGGACGGCGATCCGCTCTCGACTTCGTGAACATCCTCTGCACAGAAGGCTCGGTACCTCGGAGGACGCCGTCACGTGAGCATCGGTCTGATCGCCCTTCTCGACGACATCGCCGGGATCGCCAAGTTCGCCGCGGCCTCGCTCGACGACGTCGCCGCCCAGGCGGCCAAGGCCGGCGTGAAGGCGGCCGGCGTGGTGATCGACGATGCGGCGGTGACGCCGCGCTACGTCGTCGGCTTCGCCGCCGAGCGCGAGCTGCCGATCGTCGGCAGGATCGCGCTGGGGTCGCTGCGCAACAAGCTGCTGTTCCTGCTCCCGGCCGCCCTGGCGCTCGGCGCCTTCGCGCCCTGGGCGATCACGCCGCTGCTGATGCTCGGCGGCGCCTACCTCTGCTACGAAGGCGCCGAGAAGGTCTACGAGGCGCTGTTCCCGCATGCCGGCCACGCCGACGACACCCCGGGCGATGCCGCCGGCGACGGCCGGGCGATGGAGGACCGCAAGGTCTCGGGCGCGATCAAGACCGACTTCATCCTCTCGGCCGAGATCATGGCGATCACCCTGGCGGCGCTGCCCGACGGCGGCGTCGCCACGAAGGCCGCCGTGATGGCGCTGGTGGCCGTCGGCATCACCGCCTTCGTCTACGGCGCGGTGGCGCTGATCGTGAAGGCGGACGACGCCGGTCTGGCGATGGCGGCGAGCACCTCGACCTCCGCGTTCGGCGGCGTCACCCGCGCGCTCGGCCGGGGCATCGTCACCGGGATGCCGCCGTTCCTGGCCCTGCTCGCCATGGTCGGCACGGCTGCGATGATCTGGGTCGGCGGCGGCATCCTGGTCCACGGGCTCGAGACCTACGGCCTGCCGCAGGTCGCCCACGCCCTGCATGCGGCCTCCGAAGCGGTCGCCGGCCTGCTGCCGCCCGCCCTGTCCGGCCTTGCCGAATGGCTGGTGACGGCCGCCGGCTCCGGTCTCGTCGGCCTCGTCGTCGGCGGCCTGCTGATTCCGCTGACGAGCTTCGTGATCGCGCCGGCCTGGCATGGCCTGTCGCGCCTGCGCGGTGCGGCGGCCTGAGCCGGACGGCTTGATTTTCGCCCGCGGATTCGCCTCATGGGCGCATGATGCAGCCGACCCCGCTCCCCGCCGCCCCCGCCATCCGCCACGACTGGACGGTCGAGGAGATCCGCGCGATCCACGACCTGCCGCTGCTCGACCTCGTGTTTCGCGCCGCCTCCGTGCACCGGGCCCACAACGATCCGGCCGACATCCAGCGCGCCTCGCTCCTGTCGATCAAAACCGGCGGCTGCCCCGAGGATTGCGCCTACTGCCCGCAATCGGCCCATCACAAGGGCACCGGCATGGCCAAGGAGCGCCTGATGCCGGTCGACGCGGTTCTGCGCGAGGCCGCCGAGGCGAAGGCGGCCGGGGCGCATCGGTTCTGCATGGGCGCCGCCTGGCGCCAGCCGAAGGACGGCCCGGAATTCGACGCGGTGCTGGCCATGGTCCGCGGCGTGCGCGGCCTGGGCATGGAGGCGTGCGTCACCCTCGGCATGCTGACGCCGTCCCAGGCCGGGCGGCTCGCCGAGGCCGGGCTGACCTCCTACAACCACAACCTCGACACCGGCCCGGACTTCTACGAGGACATCATCTCAACCCGGACCTACGCCGACCGGCTCCAGACCCTGGATAACGTGCGCGAGGCCGGCATCGGCCTGTGCTGCGGCGGCATCGTCGGCATGGGCGAGGGCGTGACCGACCGGGCCGCGATGCTCCAGGTGCTCGCCAACCATGCGCCGCATCCCGAGAGCGTGCCGATCAACGCCCTCGTCGCCGTCGAGGGCACGCCGCTGGAGGACCGCCCGCCGGTCGACCCGCTCGACCTCGTGCGGATGTGCGCGACCGCGCGGATCGTGATGCCGAAGGCGCGGGTGCGCCTCAGCGCCGGGCGCAAGGGGCTGACCCGCGAGGCGCAGATCCTGTGCTTCCTCGCCGGCGCCAACTCGATCTTCTACGGCGAGCGCCTGCTGACCACCGCCAACAACGAGACCGATTCCGACGCCGCCCTGCTGCGCGACATCGGCATCACGGTGGCCACGCCCATGATGGAAGCCGCCGAGTAGGCCTCAGGCCTCGGCGTCCGGCAGCACGATCCGGAACCGGGTGCCCTCGGCGGCGGGGTCGAGCGACAGCGTCCCGCCGTTCAGCCGCACGAGCTCGGAGGCGATGGCGAGGCCGAGCCCGGTGCCGCCCGAGCGCATCGAGCCTTGGAAGGCCTCGAACAGGTGCGCCTTCGCCCGCGCCGGCAGGCCGGGACCGTTATCGGCCACCAGGATCGTCACCGCACCGGCGCATTCGCGCCCGGCCGTGATCCGCACCTCCGGCGAGGCCACGTTCGCCTCGGTGAAGTCGTGCGCCTGCACGGCGTTGCGCACCAGGTTTCCGATCGCCCGCCCGATCTGCTCGGAATCGGCGAACACTGTCAGCTCGGGGGCGACCTCGGTCACGACCCGGACGCGGCCGTGGGCGGAGAGCGCCGCGAGATCGGCGAGTTCCGCCAGGACCGGGGCCAGCGCGAACTCGCGGCTGCGCGGCGTGCGCTCGGCGGCGCGGCCGTAGGCCAGCGTCGCCTCGCAGAAGCGGATCGCCCGCCCCAGCGTCGCGACGAGGCGCGGCGCCACGCGCTGCACCGTCGGGTCCGAGGTTTCCTCGAGCCGGTCGCCGAGCAGCTGCGCTCCGGTCAGCAGGTTGCGCAGCTCGTGGTTGATCTTGGCGACCGAGAGCCCGAGCTCGGCGAGCCGGCGCTTCTGGCGCAGCTGGTCCGCGAGCGTCCGCTGCATCCGCGCCAGCGCGGTCTCGGCGAGCCCGATCTCGTCGCTGCGCGGCGCGGGCGTGATGATCCGGTCGGCCCCCTCCGGGTCGTCGGCGAAGGCGGTGATGTTGCGCGCGAGCCGGCGCACCGGCCGCACGATCAGGGTCTGCAGCACGAAGAAGACGAGGCCGGCCGCGGCGGTGGCGATGATCAGCGACGACACCGCCAGCCGGATCGCGAAATCGACCACCGCCTGCTTCAGCGGTGCGTCGTCGAGGATGATCTCGACCAGGTCGAAGCCTTCCCAGCCCTGGCCGACGATGCGGATCGGCTCGTCGACCGGTTCGGTCAGCGTCCGCCAGGCGCCGCGGATGGCGCACCAGATCGATCGGTTGCGCAGGTCGACCGTGTCGGAGACCCGGTCCGGCATCGGCTCGATCGACAGGAGCTGGCGGGTGTCGCCGTCGCGGACCGCGATCGCGCGGGCGCCGACGCCGGCCAGCAGGCGCCGGGCGAGCTCGTCGGACACCGGGTGCCCTTCGCTGGCATCGAGCACGAGGGCCGCGACCTGCGCGGCGCTGATTCTGTCGGACAGCCAGGACAGGCGGTAATTCGCGACCGCGGGCACGAAGATCAGGATCTCGATCGCCGCGACGAAGGCGACGGTGACGAGGAAGAGCCGTCCGGAAAGGCCGAGGCGCTTGAGCCAGCGGTCGGAACGCGGCACCGCGACGGGCGCGTCGCGCTCTGCCGCCTCCGTCGAGTCCGTGTCAGTCCTTGCGACCACTGCTATCCCGGCCCCGGAAAGCGCGGCGACCCCGTGCCTCTTCGCGAACGTCCCGTCGCCACCCGCATCCCCTGGCCGAGACGGTGGCACGATCATCCCTCGTAGCCCGCGGGCCGAGGAAGCGTCGAGGGGGCATCACCCCCGGGATCGGCGCGCGAACGCGATTTTCAGTACGCAGCGTGGGGATAATCGCGTCCCGCGAAGGTCGAGCGGTCCCGCGGATCAGCCCGCGTTGCGCCGGATGAAGCGCCGCCGCAGGCCGATCGAGAGCAGCGCGAACAGGCCGAGGCTGCCGAGGCCGATCACCATCCGCGGCGTCACCAGCGCGCGGAAGCTCAGCGCGTTGTCGCAATCGCTGCCGCCGGCGGACAGGCATACTGCTTTCGCGTCCGCATGGGCCGCGACCACGTCCTCGATGCCGGCGCCGGTCGCCGCGTAGACGAAGGCGCCGGGCAGCAGGCCGCAGGCGGTGGCGAGCACGAAGGTGCGCAGCGCCACGCCGAACGCGGCCGGGCCGAGATTGGTCATCCAGAACGGGAACAGCGGCAGCAGGCGCAGGAACACGATGTAGCCGAAGGCATCGTTGCGGAACCCCTCGGCGAGCGCGCCGAGCCGCGGGCCGGCCACCCGCCGCAGCAGGTCCGAGGCCACCCCGCGGCCGATCGCGAAGACGATCGCGGCGCCTGTGGTGGCGGCGCAGACGGCGACGATCGCGCCGGTGACGATGCCGAACAGGAAGCCGCACACCATGGTGAGGATCAGCGTCGCCGGCACCGAGACGACGACGGAGCCGACATAGATCAGGTAGGCCAGCACGAGGGCGCGCGGGCGGTCCGCCTCGACGAAGGCGCGCAGCCATTGCCGCGACTCGAGCAGCCGGTCGAGGCTGAGGAGCTGCGACGCGCCCGAGACCAGCACGGCGATCGACAGCGCGATCAGCAGCGCCAGGGGCAGCCAGCGCAGCGCGCGGCGGCGGGCGGAGCGCGGACGCTCGGGCGGCGTCGCGCCGGCCGCGGTCACGCGGGCTTACGCATCCGCAGGATCTTGAAGAACCCGCCCGGGAAGGTCGGCGCGACGCCGATGAACTCGACGCCGTTGCGCCGCGCCCAGGCCTCGATCCGGGTCGACTTGAAGTCCGACGACCAGCCGATCTTCGTGCAGAGCGGCGCGACGATCTCCTCGACCTTCGCCACCGGTCCCTCGGTCTGCCCGAAATGGTTGGCGAGCACGATGCCGCCGCCGGGGCGGACCACCCGCAGGAACTCGGACAGGGCGGCTTCCGGGTCGGGCACCAGGGTGATCAGGAACTGCGCCACCACCGCGTCGAACGACGCATCGGCGTAGCCGAGGCGGCAGACGTCCATCACCTGCAGGCCCTTCACGTGGGTAAGGCCGCGGCGCTGCACCTTGCGGCGGGCGCGCTTCAGCATGTCCTCGGACAGGTCGACGCCGCAGACGAAGCTGGCGCGCGGGTAGTAGCCGAGCGACAGGCCGGTGCCGACGCCGGCCTCGAGGATGCGCGGGCCGCTCTCGGCGGCGGCGGCCACCGCGGCCCGGGCGGCCGGCTCGGTGAGCTTGTCGTAGACCACGTCGTAGACCGGCGCCCAGCGGGCATAGGCCTTGCGCATCAGGGCGGTGCTCGGCCCGGCCTCCGGCTCGCTCAGCATTCGTGTTCTCTTCCGGTCTCGAGGGGGATGTTCAGAGCGGGCCGCGTCGGATCACGCGGCTCTCGCCGCGCCGGCCGAGGCCGCGTCGATGCGGCGGATCGTGCCGCCGCCGAGCACGCGTCCGCGCGGGGTCTCGTCGGCGTAGATCGCGCAGGCCTGGCCCGGCGAGACCCCGTCCTCGGGCACGGCCAGGACGATCTCGGCGGCGCCGGTCGCGGGGTCGTAGTCGAGCCGGGCAAGGCGCGGCTCGCGCGTCGAGCGCACGCGCACCGCGACCGCCATGTCGGAGACGGGGCCCGGTGCCCCGAGCCAGTTCACGTCGGTGAGCCGGATGCGGTGGGTCGCCAGCGCGGTGCGCGGGCCGACCACCACGCGGGCGGTGTCGGGCTCGAGCCGGACCACGTAGAGCGGCTCGGGCGAGGCCACGCGCAGGCCGCGGCGCTGGCCGACGGTGTAGTGGATGATGCCCTCATGGCGCCCGAGCGCCTGGCCTTCGAGATCCACGATCTCGCCCGGCCGCGCGGCGTCGGGGCGGAGCCGCGCGATCACGTCGGCGTAGCGGCCCTGCGGCACGAAGCAGATGTCCTGGCTGTCTGGCTTCTCCGACACCACCAGCTCCAGCTCGCGCGCCAGGCGCCGGGTCTCGTCCTTGGGCAGCTCGCCGAGCGGGAACCGCAGGAAGTCGAGCTGGTCCTGCGTCGTGGCGTAGAGGAAGTAGCTCTGGTCGCGCGCCGGATCGAGGGCGCGGTAGAGCGCGCGGCGCCCGCCCTCCCCCGGCAGCGCCCGGCTCGCGACGTAATGGCCGGTGGCGAGGCAGTCGGCGTCGAGGTCGCGGGCGGTCGCCAGCAGGTCGCGGAACTTGATCGAACGGTTGCACTCGACGCACGGGATCGGCGTCTCGCCGGCGAGGTAGCTCTCGGCGAACCGGTCGATCACCGCGTCGCGGAAGCGGTCCTCGTAGTCGAGGACGTAGTGCGGAATGCCGAGGCGCTCGGCGACGCGGCGGGCGTCGTGGATGTCCTGGCCGGCGCAGCACGCGCCCTTGCGATGGGTCGCGGCGCCGTGGTCGTAGAGCTGCAGGGTGATGCCGACGACGTCGTAGCCCTGGCGCTTCAGCAGCCCGGCCACGACGGAGGAATCGACGCCGCCGGACATGGCGACAACGACGCGCGTCTCGTGCGGGGGCTTGGCAAGATCGAGGGAGTTCATGGCGCCGGGTCTGACGGCGGCACGGGTCTGCGAAGATCCCGCCGCACGGGCCTGTCTATAGTGTGTGTCGTTCGGCGTTTCCAGGGCGCGTCCCGATCGCCGCGGTCGACCGCCCCGGCAAGTCCTGCCGGGCACGCGGCAGCATCGGCCCGCGGCGGCATGATCCCCTAGCCGGTCCGTCGCCGAAAGACGATGTTTCTCAGTATCTTGGCTCGGCGCACGCGCTGGCCTGTCGCTTGCTCCGCCTCCCGCAGGAGAGCGTGCATGGCGGTGGGAACGACGGACTTCGTGGATGCGGCGGCGCGGGCATCCGCCCGCGCGACGACGCGCGACCTGGCGGATGCGGCGGCGGCGCATGCCCGCTTCGGCCGCGATCTCGAAGCCGCCACCGCCAAGGACAACGCCCAGGCCCGCAACGCCGCCGAGCGCCAGCGCAGCGCGGACGCGACCGCCGCCGGCCGGGCCGACCGCGCCAAGGCCGCCGACCTCGCTGCCGCCGACGCCAAAACGGCCCGCGCCGCTGCAATCCGCGACGCATCCGCGAAGGCCGGCCCGGCCGCGCCGGGCGCGGGTGCCGCGCCGTCCGATCCCGCTCCCTCGCGATTTGGCACGGCGGCGACCGCCCGCGATGCCGGCCCGACCCAGCCCGAGGCGGAAGCGCCGCCCCAGGACGATGCGCCGCCGACGGAGGACGCCTCGGCGGCCTCCGCCGGCAAGCCGGCGCCGACGAAGACCGCGGCGGCCGAGACCGAGGACGGCAAGGTCACCGACGCGAAGGCCGCCGACGCGAAGGGTGCCGACCCGAAGGCGGCCGACGTCGCTCTCGCGACCCCGACCCTCGCGCTCGTCCTCGCCGCTGCGCCTCCGACGCGTTTCGGCGCCGCCGCGAAGGTGATGTCGGCCGGCACCGGCGCGACGGCGGCAGCCGGCGTCGGCGTCGCGGGCACGACGGCGGCCGCCGGGCTGGCCGAGATCGCCGGCGGGACGGCATCGCCCGCGGACGCGACGGGTGACGATGCGGTGGCCGGCGCGGATGCCGGGCCGGGCACGGCGGCCAAGGCCGACCTCTTCGCCGCGCTCACCGACGCCGCGTCGGCCGGACCCGCGACGCCGGACCCCGTCGCCAAGGCCCAGGCCGCGCCGTCCGGCTCCTCGCCGATCGCCGCGGACAAGGCCGCGGCCCAGCCGACAGCGGCGCCGGTGCCGCTCGGTCAGGTGCCGATGACGATCGGGCTGCGGTCGCTCGCCGGATCGAGCGAGTTCCAGATCCGGCTCGATCCGCTCGAGCTGGGCCGCGTCGACGTCACCCTCGACATCGACAAGGACAAGGGCACCGTCACGACGCATCTCGTCGTCGAGCGCGTCGAGACCCTGGCGATGCTCAAGCGCGATGCCGGCAGCCTGCAGCAGGCACTGGCCCAGGCTGGGCTCGACCCGTCGCAGGGTGGCATCACGATGTCGCTGCGCAGCGACGGCGGATCCGGCGGGGAGACCGCGCAGCGCGGCGGGCAGCCCGGCCGCGGCAGCGCCCCGCCCGGCACCCCTTCCGAGGCCGCCGTCGCGGAGATCGCGCCGACGCGCGCGCTCCGGGGCCTGAGCGGCCTCGACATCCGAATCTGAGGAGGCCCCCACGATGACCAGCGGCATTTCCAGCCTGACCAGTGCGGCCTCTTCGAGCAGCACGGGCAAGACCGCCGACAGCGCGACGCTGGCGAGCAACTTCACGCAGTTCTTGACCCTGCTGACGACGCAGCTCAAGAACCAGAACCCGCTCGACCCGATGGACACCAACCAGTTCACGCAGCAGCTGGTGCAGTTCGCGCAGGTGGAGCAGCAGCTCAAGGGCAACGACCGCCTCGACAGCATCCTGGCGAGCAGCAAGGCGGCGAGCTCGGCCTCGGCCACGAGCTACATCGGCAAGACCATCACCACCGACGGCACCACCGCCGACCTCAAGGACGGCTCCGCGACCTGGAGCCTGACGCCGGCGCGCGCGGCGACCAAGGCGGTGGTGACGATCTCCGATTCCAACGGCAACGTCGTCGGCACCCAGACGACGTCGCTCGCCGCCGGCCCCCAGACCTTCTCCTGGAACGGCAAGAACTCGTCCGGGCTTGCCTCGGCGGCGGGCACCTACTCGATCAAGGTCTCGGCCACCGATGCGACCGGCGCCGCCGTCTCGGTCGCGACCGAGACGACCGGCACCGTGGACGAGGTCGACCTCAGCGGGGCCAACCCGGTCCTGGTCATCGGCACCTCGCGCGTGCCGCTCTCCAGCGTCACCGGGATCGGGTTGTCCACAACCTCGGGATAACGAATCACTTCCGAGTGATCCGCTTCAACATGTTTTAAGCCCGCGCAAGTAGGTTGATGGCTCGACAGGTCAGTCGAGTTGTAGAGCGTATCATGACCGAACCGCACCGCCCGAGAGTGAAATACGTGATCGGGCCCGATGGAAGTCCCCTGACGATCGCCGACCTGCCGCCCACGAGCACCCGTCGATGGGTGATCCGCCGGAAGGCCGAAGTGGTGGCCGCCGTCCGCGGCGGTCTCCTTAGCCTGGAAGAGGCTTGCCAGCGCTACACCCTCACCACCGAGGAGTTCCTGAGCTGGCAGTTCTCGATCGACCAGCACGGCCTTGCCGGCCTGCGCACCACGCGCATCCAGCATTACCGCCACTGACTCGACCCCGTGCCCCGGCCGGCGCGGTTCAGCCCGCGCGGTCGCCGCCGGTTTCACGCGAAGCCGCATCCGCCTCCCGCGGATGCGGCTTCGCTGCTTGGAGGGCCTCGGCGATGGAGGGGCGGCGGCCATTCGTTAACCGCCCGCTAACCACGGCCTGGGCAAATTCTGCCGGGCGGGGCCGATCGCGGCGCCCGCCTGGGGTGGGCGTGTAACAGCCGTGAAGCCGGTTCTCGATCTCGTCACCAAGCTCGGACCGGCGCGCCTCGCCGCGATGGCGGCGGTGACGCTGACCCTCATCGGCTTCTTCGCCTTCGTGATCCTGCGGGTCTCGCGCCCCGACATGGGCGTGCTGTTCGCCGACCTGTCGGCCCAGGATGCGGCCGCCGTGGTGCGCGACCTCGATGCCCGCGGCATCCGCTACGAGACCCGGGGCGACACCGGCCAGACCGTGATGGCGCCGCGCGCCGACCTGCCCCGCCTGCGCATGGACCTCGCCGGCAAGGGCCTGCCGAGCCAGGCCGGCGTCGGCTACGAGATCTTCGACAAGGGCGACGCGTTCTCGTCGACCAACTTCGTCCAGAACGTGAACCACCTGCGCGCGCTCGAAGGCGAGCTGTCGCGCTCGATCCGGGCGATCGGCCGGGTCCAGGCCGCCCGCGTCCACCTCGTCCTGCCCGAGCGCCGCCTGTTCGAGCGCGACCGCGAGCTGCCGAGCGCCGCCATCGTCCTAAAGCTGATGGGCGACCTCGATGTTGGCCAGGTCCGCGCGATCCGGCACCTGGCCGCCTCCGCGGTCGAGGGCCTGAAGCCCGAGCGCGTCTCGATCGTCGACGAGCGCGGCCGGCTCCTGGCCGACGGCGCCCGCGGCGAGCAGGGCGAGGCCGGCGCCTTCGAGGAGAAGCAGACCGGACTCGAGCGCCGCTTGCGCTCGCAGATCGAGGAGATCGTCGCCGGCATCGTCGGGCCGGGCCGTGCCCGCGTCCAGGTCTCGGCCGAGCTCGACATGAACCGCGTCGAGAGCCGCTCGGAGACCTTCGACCCCGAGAGCCGCGTGGTACGCTCGAGCCAGACCCGCACCGAGGCCTCGCAGACCGCCAACAACGAGGGCTCGGTCAGCGTCGGCAACGAGCTGCCCGGCGCGGCCCAGGACAAGGCGCCCGCGCAGAAGGATTCCTCGAACAAGAACGAGGAGACCACGAACTACGAGATCTCCAAGGTCACGCGGACCGAGGTGGTCGAGGGCGGCCGGGTGAAGCGCCTCTCGGTGGCGGTGCTGGTCGACGGCGCCTACGCGCCCGGCCCCGACGGCAAGGTCGCCTACCAGCCCCGGCCCGCGGCCGAGATCGAGCGGATCGCGGCCCTGGTGCGCAGCACCGTCGGCTTCGACAAGGCGCGCGGCGACCAGATCGAGGTGGTGAACCTGCGCTTCGCCGAGGCGCCGACCCCGGCCGACTTCGTCGAGCCGACGCTGATCCAGTCGCTGCTCAGCCCGACCAAGGAAGACGTGATGCGGTTCGTCGAGCTCGGCGTGCTCGCCTTGCTCACCCTGATCGTGCTGCTCGTCGTCGTGCGTCCGCTGCTGCGCCGCGTGCTCGCCTCCGACCCGGCGGCGACGCCGCTGCTCGGTGCGGCGGGCGCGGCGGGCGGGGTGGACATCGAAGCCGGCGGCACGATCCTGGTGCCGCGGGAGAACCAGACCGCCCGGCTGATGGAATTCGCCAAGATCAACGGGCAGATCCAGGCTGACACCGTGCAGCGGGTGGTCGACATGGTCCGCGCCAGCCCGTCCGAGACGGTCGAGGTCCTGCGCAACTGGATCCAGGAAACGCCGTAGCCGGCACGATGCGAACGACGACCGAGTGGCTTTGAGGAGGGGACGGGACGATGGCGGCGGGTGCGGGACTGGTTGAGAGCTTGCAGGACCTCGGGGGATCGGCGTTCGCGTCGATGCCGGGGCCGCAACGTGCCGCCGCGCTGCTGCTGCTGCTCGGCGAGGCCGAGGGGGCGCCGATCTGGCAGCGCCTGGAGGAGGACGAGATCAAGACGGTCTCGCACGCGATGGTCCAGCTCGGATCGCTGGAGGCCGAGACGGTCGAGAAGCTGATTATCGACTTCGTCTCGCGGCTGTCGACCGGCGGCGGCATCACCTCGAACTTCGAGCGCACGGAGTCGCTGCTGCTGAAGATCTTCCCCACCGAGCAGGTCTCGATGATCATGGCCGAGATCAAGGGCGCCTCGGGCAAGCGGGTCTGGGCCTCGATCGCCCAGGTCGATCCCGAGATCCTCGCCGCCTTCCTGCGCAACGAGTACCCGCAGACCGTCGCCGTGGTGCTGTCGAAGGTGCGCTCCGACTACGCGGCCAAGGTGCTCACCCTGCTGCCGGAGGAATTCGCCATCGACGTGCTCAACCGGATGCTGCGGATGGAGACCGTGCAGAAGGAGGCGCTCCGCCACATCGAGGAGACGTTGCGCGTCGAGTTCGTCGCCACCATCGCGCAATCCGCCCGCCGCGACGCGCACGAGATGATGGCCGACGTCTTCAACGCCTTCGACCGCCAGACCGAGGGCCGGTTCCTGGCCGCCCTCGACCAGGGCAACCGCGGCTCGGCCAAGCGCATCCGCGAGCTGATGTTCACCTTCGAGGACCTGCTCAAGCTCGATCCCGGCAGCGTGCAGACGCTGATGCGCTCGGTCGACAACGAGACCTTGTGCCGGGCGCTGAAGGGCGCCGACGAGCGCGTGCGCGGCTTCTTCCTGGCGCAGATGTCGACCCGCGCCGCCAAGAACCTCACCGACGAGATGGGCTCGATCGGCCCGATCCGCCTCAAGGAGGTGGACGAGGCCCAGGCCAAGATGACCGAGCTCGCCAAGGACCTCGCCGACAAGGGCGAGATCATGATCGCCAAGAACAGCGCCGAGGAGGAGCTGGTCTATTGAACGCCAAGCCCGCTCCGGCCAAGACGCCGTTCCTGTTCGAGACCGACTTCCGCCGGCCGCAGCCGAGCCGCGAGAGCGTGCGCGCGGCCGAGGCCGCCGACGAGGCCGCCGCCCACGCCCACGCCCGCGGCGTGCAGGAGGGCCGCGCTCAGGCCGAGGCCCAGGCGCAGGCGCGGCTGTCCGATGCGATGACCCGCCTGTCGCTCGCCGCCGCCGGGCTGATCGCGCAGGCCGACGCCCGCGACGTGGCGCGCGAGGACCAGGCGGTCGAGGTGGCGGTGCTGCTCGCCCGCAAGATCGCGGGCGACGCCCTCGACGCCCGGCCGCTCGCCGCGATCGGCGAGGCGGCGCGTGCCGCCCTCCAGCACCTGCGCGGCGTGCCGCACCTTGTCGTGCGCGTCCATGACGGCCTCGTCGAGGAGGCCGAGGGGCTGATGAAGCGGTTGGCGCGCGAGCGCGGCTACGAGGGCCGCCTCGTGGTGCTGGGCGATCCCGACATGGCGTCGGGCGACGCCCGCATCGAGTGGGCCGACGGCGGGATCGTGCGCGAGCGCGCCCGCATCGAGGCCGCGGTCCTCGATGCCCTCGGCACCACCGTCGAACCCTGAGAGATCGAAAGAGCCCGATGTCCGACGATTTCAGCCTGCCGCAGCTCGGCGACCAGGATCCGGCCTTCGCGGGCGAGGATTCGATCCGCGACGTGCCGACGACGCCCAAGAGCGCCTCCGACCTCGAGCAGCTCTTCGACGTGCCGGTGATGGTGTCGGCGGTGCTCGGTGCCGTGCGGATGCCGATCGGCGACCTGCTCCGCCTCGCCCCCGGGGCGGTGCTGGAGCTCGACCGCAAGGTCGGCGAGGCGGTCGACATCTTCGTCAACAACCGCCTCGTCGCCCGCGGCGAGGTCGTTCTGGTCGAGGACCGCCTCGGGGTGACGATGACCGAGATCGTCAAGGGCGACCGCTGACCTCTTGAGACCCGGGCCCCGCGCTCCGCCGTGCACGACGGGGCGGTCCGCGGCGCCGACACAGTTGGAACGGAGACACCGCGATGCGGCTCTTGATCATCGGACGGCTCAACGGCGAGCTGATCACCGCCTCGAAGATCGCGATGAACCGCGGGGCGGCGGTGACACAGGCCGACGGCGTCGCGCAGGGGCTGAACGTCCTGCGCGCCAAGGGCGCCGACCTCATCATGATCGATGTCGGGCTCTCGATCCGCGACCTCGTCGCGGCGCTGAGCGAGGAGCGCATCCGCACCCCGGTCGTCGCCTGCGGCGTCACCACCGACGCGAAGGCCGCCGTCGCCGCGATCCAGGCGGGCGCCAAGGAGTACATCCCCCTCCCCCCGGACCCGGACCTGATCGCCGCCGTGCTCGAGGCGGTCTCGGCGGACGGACGCGCCTTCGTCTGGCGCGACGCCTCGATGGAGAAGGTGGTGCGCCTGGCCGAGCAGATCGCCCGCTCGGAGGCCTCGGTGCTGATCACCGGCGAGAGCGGCACCGGCAAGGAGGTGCTCGCCCGCCACGTCCACCAGAAGTCGGCACGCGGCAACAAGCCGTTCGTCTCGGTCAACTGCGCCGCGATCCCCGAGGCCCTGCTCGAATCCGAGCTGTTCGGCCACGAGAAGGGCGCCTTCACCGGCGCGGTCGCCCGGCGCATCGGCCGCTTCGAGGAGGCCAACGGCGGCACGCTGCTGCTGGACGAGATTTCGGAGATGGACGTCCGCCTGCAATCCAAGCTGCTGCGGGCGCTGCAGGAGCGGGTGATCGACCGCGTCGGCGGCTCGGCCCCGGTCAAGGTCGACATCCGCGTGCTCGCCACCTCGAACCGCAACCTCGCCGAGGAGGTCCGCAAGGGCACGTTCCGCGAGGACCTGTTCTACCGCCTCAACGTCGTCCACCTGCGCCTGCCGCCCCTGCGCGAGCGCCCGGCCGACATCCTCGAGCTCGCCGCGCACTTCGCCAAGAAGTATGCCGAGGTGAACGGCGTGCCGGTGCGGCCGCTCGGGCGGGCGGCGCAGGAGATGGTGCTGAAGAACCCGTGGCGCGGCAACGTGCGCGAGCTCGAGAACACCCTGCACCGGGCGGTGCTGCTCGCCTCCGGCCCTGAGATCGGCGCCGACGCGATCCTGACGCCGGAGGGCGACTCGATCGCCGCGCCGGTCGGTGCCGCGACGCGCGCGGCCCAGGTGGCGGAAGCCGCGACCCGCGGGCTCGTCGGCCGCACCGTGGCGCAGGTCGAATGCGACCTGATCCTCGACACCCTCGACCATTGCCTCGGCAACCGCACCCATGCGGCCAAGATCCTCGGCATCTCGATCCGGACGTTGCGCAACAAGCTCAACGAGTATGTCGGCTCGGGGCTCGAGGTGGCCGAGCCCGGCTCCGCCCGGGCGATCGCCGCCTACGGCTGATCGGCCTCCGCCGTCGGCTCCGCCGCGGCGCGGGGGCGGTGCTCGGGAAGCGTCACGCGCACCACCGTGCCGGCACCGACCTCGCTCTCGAAGGCGAGGCGGCCCCGGTGGCGGTTGAGGCTGTGCTTGACGATGGCGAGGCCGAGCCCGGTGCCGCCCTTCTGGCGGCTCGACGCCACGTCGATGCGGTAGAAGCGCTCGGTCAGGCGCGGCAGGTGCTCGGGGGCGATGCCCGGCCCGTCGTCGCGCACGCTCAGCACGATGCGGCTGCCGAGCAGCGCGTCGCGCGTCCGCGCCAGGCCGACGACGACGCTGCGGCCGCCGTACTTCACCGCGTTCTCGATCAGGTTCTCGACGACGCGCAGCAGCTCGTCCGGCTCGCCGAGCACCGGATACGCGCCCTCCCCCGCCTCCAGGACGACCACGACGCCGCGGGCTCCCGCGAGCGCCCCTTGCGCATCGACCATCTGGCGGGCGATCGTGCCGAGGTCAACCACCTGGGTCGGCGCCACGTGCTCGCGCAGCTCGATCCGCGAGAGCGAGAGCAGGTCGTCGATCAGCCGGGTCATCCGCTGCGCCTGGCTGTGCATGATGCCCAGGAAGCGCTCGCGGGCCGGCGCGTCGGCCCGGGCCGGGCCCTGCAGCGTCTCGATGAAGCCGAGGAGCGAGGCCAGCGGCGTGCGCAGCTCGTGGCTGGCATTGGCGACGAAATCGACCCGCATCGCCTCGAGGCGCCGCGCGGCGGTGAGGTCGCGCAGGAACAGCACCACGTTCGGCTGGCCGCCCTCCGGCATCGGCAGCGCGCCGATCTGGACCTCGAAGGCGCGCTCGGTCGGCACGCGGACGGCGTAGGTGGTCTTCGCGGGCGCGCCGGTCCGCAGCACCGCCTCCACCGCGTCGAGCACGTCCGGCGCGCGCAGGGCGAAGGAGAGCGGGTGGCGCAGGCGCAAGGCCGGCAGCAGGGCCCGCGCAGCCGGGTTCGCCTCGATCACCACCGCGCGGCGGTCGATGAGGATCACCGGGTCGGGGATGTTGGCGAGCAGCGCCTCGGCGACCGCGTGGCGATCGGTCTGGCGCAGGCTCGGTGCGGCGGCGATCGCGTCGCGCCCGCGGGTGGCGAGAAAGCCGCCGACGCAGATCGCCGCGAGCCCCGCCGCGATCATCGGCCCGTCGAGGAGGCCGCGGTGGTACGCGAAGAGACCGACGAGCGAGACCGCCGTCGCCGCGCTGGTCCAGGCCGCTCGGCTCGTGGCGGCCTCAGGCATGCTCGCGGCCGCCGAGGCTCACGGCTCTCCGCGCGCGCGGCCCGCCCGCTTCACGATCTCGTAGGCGCCGAGCATCGCCAGCGCGGTGACGAAGGGCACGACGTAGTAGCAGATCCGGAACAGCAGCAGAGAGCCCAGCACCTGCTCCCGCGGCAGGCTCGACAGCGCCAGCAGGATCGTCGCCTCGAACACGCCGAGCCCGCCGGGCGCGTTCGAGGCGATGCCGAGCATCGCCGCGAGGACGTAGATCGCCAGGAAGGTGGTGAAGCCGATGGAGAGGCCCGCCGGCATCAGCACGTACAGCACGGCGGCCGCCGCGCAGACGTCGCCGATGCCGACCACCATCTGCCCCAGGGAGACGGAGGCGCCCGGCAGCTCCAGGCGCCATTGCCGGATGGTGACGTGCCGGCGCTTGGCCGAGACCCAGCCGAGATAGCCGAGCACCAGGGCCAGCGCGAACAGCCCGACGCCCTGGTTGATCCGGATCGACGTGAAGGCGAGGCCCGCGAGCTGGCTCGCCTCGATGATCAGGCTCAAACCCAGCACCACGCCCATGCCGAGCCAGAAGGTGAAGCCGGCGATGACCGTGAGCGCGGCGATCTTCGCCGCGGTGAGGCCCTGGCGCGCATAGATCCAGTAACGGATCGTGCCGGCGGTCAGCAGCGGGAAGCCGAGCGTGAAGCTCACCGCGTAGCTCGTGAACGAGGCGAGCGCGGTGATCCGGTAGGGCACCTTGATCCGCAGCTGTCGCAGGGCGAGCGCGTCGTAGCCGGTGAGGAAGAGGTAGCTGACGAAGACGAACAGGAAGGCGAGGCCGAGCTGGTCGGAGCTGGCCTCGACGAACGCCTTGCGCAGATCCGCCCAGGTGACGGTCTGGACCAGCTTCCACAGGACGCCGAGCGAGACGGCGAACAGGATGATGCTCGCCGCAGTGCCGAGCCAGGCGTAGCGGCTGCGCCGGCCCTTGCTCGCCGTGGCATCGGCCGGGATCGGCGCGTCTGGCGCGGCCGTCTCGGCATGATCGCGCGTTCCGCGATGCTGATCGTGGACGTTCATTCCGATCGGCGTCCGCCTCCGCCGGATATCCCGCCCGGCCGGCGAGCGGGCCGCGGGTTCGATGCCGGATGTTTCGGGCCGTTGCCCGTTGACCCGCATGTAGAACCATCGGCGCTCCAAGGCCAGCGACCGCACCGGCTCGTTCTCAATCGGGCACGGAAAAGCCGGTTCTCGCCGTGCCGCATGTCCGCAGGATGACGCCGGCCTCGCCCAACCCGGCGCGGATGCGCGCGGCCACGTCCGGCGCAGTGCAGACGTAGGTCGGGCTCGGATGCGGGATCGCGACCACCGGAAGACCCGGCCTCAGCGCGGCGATGGTCTCCCGCGCCATGCCGGCGATGCGGCCGGACAGGACGACGACGGCGAGGTCGGGCAGGAGCGCGAGCAGCGGGGCGAGGCAGGGCGCCGCGGCACGGATCTCGGAGCGTCGCGGTGCCCGGTTCAGGGCGCCCTTGGCATGGATCACGAACGGGATCGCGTTCCAGATGAGCGTGTCGGCCCGCGCGATCCCCGCCTCCGCGAGGAAGCGGAACAGGTTGGCCGCGGTGCCGGTGGGGTTGTCGCGCGAGACGAAGCCGGTGCGGACGATCGCCGGTCCCGGCGTCTCCAGCAGGAGCAGCAGGCGTGCGTGGATGCCGCCGTCGAGGGGATCCGGGTCGGGAACGGGGGCGTCGAACTCTCGGGCGATCCGGGCTGCCATCGCGCGGAGCGGCGCGACGTGGCCGGCATCGCGGATCGCCCGTCGCGCCGCCAGAACCTCCGGGTCGGCCAGGCTCTTCGGCGTGCCGGGCTCAGGCGGCCGCATCGCACCCAGGACAGCCGTCGGGCAGGATGCCCGCGACCGAGACGCGTTCGCGCCCGCCCTCGGCGCCGAGACGGTCCATCAGCGCCGCGCGTCCGCCGAACTGGAAGCCGAGCTGCGTCGCGTAGGCGGCGCAGGCCTCGGCCTTCGCCTCCTGCGCGGCCCGATCGAGATCGACCTGGCGGACCGGCAGGCCGGCGAAGGAGGCGGCGAGCGGCGCCTTCGGCACGGTGTCGCGCACGGTGTAGGGGAAATCCCGCCACCACAGCACCGGCTGCCGCGACCCGGTCCTGCGGAAGGCCGCGACCACCTGCAGGTGGTCGACATGGCCGCCGATCGCCTGCGGCGCGAGGATCAGGTCCGGTGCGATGTCCTCGAGCAGCGCCCGGAAGGCGGGGACCAGGTGCTCGACGATGCCGTCGTCGGCACGGGGCTCGGCGAAGAGGTCCGGCGCCGAGCCGTAGCCGCGGTGCGGCGCCTCGCGGAACGGCAGGTGACGCACCTCGACCCCGAGGCAGCGGGCCGCCGCCTCGTCCTCGGCGCGGCGCAGGCGCATGTAGTCCACCGACGCGTCGAGCCCCTTGTCCAGCTGGCAGGCGAGCGCGAACCCGGTCGGCCCGGGGACGCTCTGCGTGAACACCGTCGCCATCACCACGCGCCAGCCCGACGCGGCCAGGGTCGCCAGCGTGCCGCCGCAGGAGAAGGCGGCATCGTCGAGGTGGGGAGACAGGGCGAGCGCGGTGGGCATCGGATCGGGGCTTGCGGCTAGAGCAGGTGCGGCTCGGCGCGGAAGCGGCAGGCCGGATCGTGCGGGAGCGTGTCCGCGAAGTCCGTCGCCGGGGCCGCGTGCACGACCTCGCCGTAGACCGCCATGATCTGCCGGCCGACCGCCGTCCAGGAGTACACCCGGCGGCATTCCTCCAGGGCGGCCCCGGCGAGGCGGCGGCGCAAGGTCGCGTCGGTGACGATCCGCGTCAGCGCCTCGGCTAGCGCCGGCACGTCGCCGGGCATCGTCAGGAGGCCGTTCTCCCCGTCGCGCAGGCAGTCCGAGACGCCGACCGCGTGGCAGGACACGACCGCGAGCCCCGCGGCCATCGCCTCCAGGATCGTGTTGGAGAAGCCTTCCGCGTAGGTCGGCGACACGAAGACGTCGGCCTGTCGATAGAGGCTCGGAACGGTGTCGTAATCGGCGTAGCCGGTGAAACGGATCTCGGCGTCCGAGAACCCGAGTTCCGCGGCCAGCGCGTGCGAGGACTCCACGTCGGGGCCGATGCCCGAGATCGTGGCGGCGAACGGCGTGCCGCGTTCGCGCAGGATCGCCAGGGCCTGGATGAAGTCGAGCACGCCTTTCCGGCGGTCGACGCGGCCGTGATAGAACAGGCGGACCGGTCCGTCATGGGGCGCCGGCAGGCCGTCGCCGCCGCGGGCGAACCGCGCGGTGTCGACTGCGCCGGGCACGATGGTGAAGCGGGCCGGGTCCGAGCCGAGCCGGTCGCAGACCTCGTCGACGAAGGAGGCGCCGCCGATCAGCAGGGCGTTGGCGTGGGCCAGCACCTCGCACATCGCGACCCGGTGGGTCTCGCAGCACGACCCGACCCAGTGCCCGTCGCCGCCCTGGATCGAGACCACGTTCGGCACGCCGAGCGCCTTGGACGCCAGCAGCACCGCCCACCCGGTCGGGTAGCCGTACTGCGCGTGCAGGACGTCGAAGGGCTTGCGCGCGTGCTCGTCGCGGATGGTCGCGACCATCGTGTCGATGTCGCGCTCGAAGTCGCCGCTCGTCTGCTCGCCGACCTGCTCGAGGCCGATCACCCGCACGCCCGGCACCGCGGGCGGCGGGCCGCCGCCGTAGACGCGGGTGCCGAACGCGTCGCCGCGATACTGCGAGACCATCGTCACGTCGTGGCCGGCTTGGACCAGCTCGCGCAGCAGGTTCTGCGCGTAGACGCTCATGCCGGAAATCGCCGGAAAGTAGCGCCGGCTGACGAAGCAGATCCTCATTGCCGCCGGGTCTCCTGGTCGTCCGGAAGGGGCGGTCCGTCGCGCCGGCAGCTGCGGAGGTATTCGAGCGAGGCCGGGATCATCGCATCGGCGCGATGGCTCTCGCGCGACAGCTCCACGCAGATCAGCTTGTCGTAGCGGATGGCTTCCAGCGCCTCGAGGATGCCGGGCACGTCCATGTCGCCCTCGCCGAAGGGCAGGTGGATGTGCTCCCCGCGCTTCATGTCCTCGATCGCCACCGTGCCGATGCGTCCGGCGAATTCGTGGACCGCCGCCGCCGGGTCGCGCTCGCCGGTGACGAGGCAATGGCCGGTGTCGAGGGCGAGGCGCAGGCCTCCCACCTCGAGCGCGGCGAAGTCGTCCAGCGTCTCGATCAGCATGCCCGGCTCGGGCTCGAGGCACGGCACCACCCCCTTCTCGGCGGCGTAGGCCACGACCTCGGTCAAGCCTTCGACGAGCCAGCCCCGCGCCTCGGCCGGGTCGACGCCCGGTCGCGGCACCCCGGCCCAGAACGAGACCGCCTCGGAATGCAGCATCGCGCCGATGTCGATCGCACGCTTGAGGAAGCCGACGCGGCGCGCGCGGGCCGAGGCGTCTGCGGTGACGAGCGTCGGCTCGTGCTTGGCGCGCGGGTCGAGGAGGAAGCGGGCGCCGGTCTCGATCACCGAGCCGAGCTCCAGCTTCTCCAGGCGGCTGGCAACCCGACCGGCCTCCGTCGCCCAGCCCTCCGCGAAGGGGTCGAGGTGGTGGATGTCGAGTGTCAGGGCGACGCCGTCGTAGCCGGCGCCCTTGATCAGGTCGATCGCGTCGTCGAGCCGATGGTTGGCCGCACCGTTCGTGTTGTAGGCGAAGCGAAGCGTCACGCGGCCCTCCCCGTCTGCTCCAGCCGGAACGGGGCATGGTGCGATTCCGGCTCGCGGTAGAGCGGATAGTGGCTGCCGACGATCGACTCCGCCAGCGCGGTGTCGAACAGCGGCTGGCCGCCGAAGCGCTCGATCGCCTCCGGCGTCAGGCGAACCGGCAGCAGGGTCTCGCTCGGGGTGCCGAACGTGATCAGCGGGTGGTCGCGCTCGATCAGCTTGCGGGCGTTGCGCTCGCCGATGCGGTAGTAGCTCATGGTCTCGACCTCGAGCCCCGGCACGATCGCCTTGACAACGCCGACCGCGCCGCCCACCGGCGAGCAGTCGACGTAGAGGATGTCGAACCCGGCCTCGTCGAGCCGGTCGCAGGCGATCTTGCCGCGCGCGTGACCGTCGGCGGCCGGGGTCGTCGGCAGGTCGGTGAACGCCTTGGTCGCCCGCTCGGAATAGACCGTGTCCTTCAGGACGTCGCGCAGGCCCTCGGGGGGCAGCACGATCCATTCGAGCATGGCCTTCAGCGCCCGGCTCTCCTCGAGGTCGAGGCTCGGCAGCGCCTTCTCGATGAACGCACCGACGTAGCCCGGCGGCGTCACCCGCTCGGCGAAGGCGAGCGGCCCGTGGCCGAAAGCCTTGCGCACGCGGGCGGCCTGGAACTCGAGCAGCGCCTTGCGCAAGGCCCGCTCGCGATCCGGGTCGCAGGCCTCGCCGCAGGCCGAGAGCGCGATCGGCACCGGGGCGTCGGCCGGCTCCTTGTCGTAGCCGACGACGTAGAGGTTGGTCAGCCCGAACTGGTCGGTGGCGAATTTCGGCAGCGCCCGGATGCCGAGCGCGTCGAGGCGGTCGAGCATCGCCCGCGTCTCGGGTCCGAGGCCCTCCGAGACGTCGAGCATCACGCCCTGGTCGAGCGCACGGAACAGGAGGCCGTTGCCGTCGCGTTGCAGCAGCTCGAGGACGCCGTGGCCGAGCGCGAACGGCACGTCAGGCCCGGCACCGAGGCCGTTGGTGATCAGGTTGGTGAAGGGCTTGTAGCCCTCCGACAGCTCGAAATAATCGGTGGCCGCGATGTCGAGCGGCATCAGCACGATCGCACCGGTCTTGGCGCGCGTCGCCGCGGTCCATTCCAGCACCGTGTCGCGCCCCACCGGGGAGCCGGCCGGCAGGCAGAGGGTCAGCGGGTCGGCGACCGAGCCGGCGCCGTAGACCTTGACGAGGTCGTGGTAGCTCGCGCGCTCCTTCTTGCGCGGCATCACCGCGAGCGACGGCATCAGGTTCTCGGCGATTTCGGCGACCGCGCCGATCAGCGCCTCGTCGTCGGTGGCGCCGTAGCCGATGCCGGACGGCATCGCGCCGACGAAGAACGGATCGTCGAGGAACAGCGAGACGAACCAGACCGGGATGCCGGTGCGATCGAGCGGCGCCAGGGGGAACCCGACGATCCGGCCCGGCGGAAGGATGTCGAGATAGGCGCGCACCGGCTCCGGCAGGTTCTGCGGCAGCCCCTCGATCCGGCGCGGGCCGCCGAAGCTGTAGGGCCGCGGCGCCTTGATGCGCGGATCGCGGGCGCGGTCGTCCTGGTCGTTCTCGGTCACGTGTTCGGTCCGTCTGCTGGGGCGAGCGCGCCGTAGGCCCGCGCGATCAGCCGCATGGTGTGGAGGTCGCGTGCCGCCGAGTAGGCCTCCCGCTCCGCCGGACGCCGCAGCGCCGAGCCGAAGGCCCGGACCTGCTCGGTGAAGGGCGACGCCTCGGCGTCGAAGGCGACGGGCTCGGAGGCGCCGGTCGCACCGTCGGTGAAGGTCACGGTGCCGCCGGCGGTCTGGCCCATCGTGTCGATCGCGGTGAGCAGGCCCTTGGTGCCGACGATCTCGAGGCGGCGGCGCGGCAGCGCGTCGGGGCAGTTGTAGGCGACGTTGAGACTCACCAGCACCCCGCTCTCGGTCCGCCCGATCAGCAGCGCGCCGTCGTCGACCGCGTAATCCTGGGCCCGCGCCTGCGTGAGGGCCGCGATGTCCATCAGCGATTCGCCGAGGAGGTAGTCGACGAGGTCGAGGCCGTGCGGCGCCAGATCCATCAACGCGCCGCCGCCGGCCTGCGCCGGATCGATGCGCCAGTTGTCCTGGCCGGGGCAGGCCGCCCAGTCGCGCCCGAGCCAGCAGGCGTAGACGATGCGGATCGCCGTCACCGTGCCGAGCCGGCCTTCGGCGATCCGGTCGCGCAGGGCGCGATGGCCGGGATGATGACGCTGGTCGAACGCCGTGCCGTAGAACGCCCCCGACCGTGCGACCGCCGCGGCCATCGCCTCGGCGTCGCCGAGGCTCGCCGCCATCGGCTTCTCGCACAGGATCGCCTTGCCCGACGCCGCCAGCGCCTCGACCGCCTGCCGGTGGAGGTGATTGGGCGTCGCGACGTACACCGCCTCGATCTCCGCGTCGTCGACCAGCCGGTCCAGGCTGTCGTAGGCGCGAGCACCCTCGGCCTCGGCGGCGGCGCGGGAGGCCGCTCCCGGGTCGCACACCGCGACGAGGCGGTGCCCGGCGGCGCGGATGCCCGGCGCCATGTAGTCGCGGGCGACCCAGCCGTAGCCGACGATGCCCCAGCGGACGGCATCCATCACCAGCGCTCCGGGAGATCGACGAATTCCCGGCTGCGCACGCGTTCGACTTCCGCCGCCTCGATGCCGCCGGAAAAGACCAGCCTTTCGGGACCGTGCGATCGCAGCGGGTAGGTGACGTGCGGCGCGTACTCGGCCTCGTAGCGCTCCGAGGGCCACGCGATGGCATACCCGCCCGTCTCGTCGCGGTGATAGAGCGGGTTGAGGACGAGGTCGGCGCCGGCCTTCGGCAGCGTCAGCCCGTCCACGACGGAACGCGGCGCCGGCCGCATCCCCGGCCCGGCGACCACCGAGAACGCCTCGCAGGCCCGCAGCTCCGACGGCGCGCGCGGGCTCGGCGCCCGCGCCGCGACCAGGGCTCGGGTCAGCTCGGCGTCGTCGTAGACGAGGGCGTCGGGAAACAGCTCGGCGATCTCGTCGGCCGAGACGGCGCGGCCGGCCGAGAAGCCGGGGCGGTCGCTGTTGTGGATGTGGCTGAGCGCCAGCCAGCCGTCGTCGCCGGCGTTCTGGCGGAGGTTGTCGAGCAGCGCCGCCTTCTCGTCGAGGAAGTAGAAGGCATCGTTGCAGACGACGAGGTCCACCGGCGCGCCCGGGATCGGCCAATGCGCCGAGCCGGCATCGAAGCAGACGAGCTGCGCACCGGCGCCGACCACCCAGTGCCGGGCGACCCAGAGCTTGGCGAAGACCACGTCGGCGCCCGCGACCTTGCAGCCGCGCTGCTTCAGGGTGCGCAGGTAGTGGCCGATGCCGCAGGCGAACTCGAAGACGCAGACCGGATCGTTCCAGTGCGCTTCGAGCAGGGCGAGGCCGGCGAGATAGGTCGGGTCGCTCCACCGGTGCAGGAAATAATCGCCGACGCGGCCCCAGCCGAGCAGGCGGACGGCATCGCGCAGGGTCGCCGTGGCGCGACCGGCGATCAGCGCGGAGAGGTCGGCCGGCTCGGCCGGCGGGCCGGTCCACCAATCGTCCTGATCGGCGAGCAGGAGCGCGAGCGCCGCGTCGCCCTCGCCGGCGTCGAGATGCGCGAGAACGCGGGCGACGAGGTCGGCGCGGCCGACCCGGAGATAGGGGATGCCGTCGACCACCGGCCAGCGCTCGCCGGCGTCGGCATCGCGCAGGGAATGCGCCGTGTCGGGCTTCAGCGCATGGCCGGTCGCGGGCGACCGCAGGTCGAAGGGAATCATCGGAACTCTGATGCCGCGGGCGCGGTCACGGCAGGAACGGCATGGCGTCGTATGTCCGTCGCGGAACGAGCGCCGCGACGTCGGTTCTACGGAATGCGCATATCCGCGAGCACGCGATCGTGGAAGCCTTTGACCGGCCCGGCATGGACCAGCTCCATCTCGTCGAGCACCGTGCCCATGGTGAGCGAGGCCGCGCGCAGGTGCTGCGCGATCTGCAGCACGCGGTCGATGCAGTCGGCCGCATGAAACGCCCGGCCTTCCGCCGTCGCGTCGTCCGGCAGCACCGCGCGAGCCCGCTCGACCGATTCCCGCAGCGGGCCGTCGAGCTCGTCGAGCGCCCATTGGGTCGTCCGCGCCATGATCGGGCCGAGATGGTCGCCGAGCAGCATCTCGCCGGTGAAGCCGGCATCGGGCATCGCGGCGTTGTGGAAGTGATGCGCCATCGCGGCGAGGAACACGGTGGCCGGATCGGCCCGGTAGAACGGGCTCAGAACGACGCCGTAGACCGCGACCACGAGGCAGTGCTCGGCATGGTTCTCGGGGGGCTCGAGCAGGATGCGGGGACGCCCGGGACGGGTGACGCCCGCCCGCGGCTGCTGCGCCAGGCTCGCGACGAAACCCGGCACCGTGCCCTGCGGATGCTCGGCACGATGGCGAAGCCGGTCGCGAAGCGCATCGCGCAGGTGAGGATCGAGCGCCGTCGTGACGCTGTCGAACCCCTCGACGAGGACGCTCGACACGGCCTCGTCCGGCAGGCCCGCAGCGGCCAGGAATGCGGCATCGAGATCGCACAGCCGCGTCGCGGCCAGAGCCGTCGCGGCGACGTCGAGCGCCACATCCTCGGCGGGTGCTCCGCCCGTCAGGGCACTCCAACCCTGCGCGAACAGACGCTCGGCGATGGAGCCGACGCGTCCGGCGGACCGGACGCGCTTGAGATCGTTCATCTCGACGAGCAGGTCGCGCAGCTCGGCGGGCGCCGCAGGCCCGGACGCGCCGGTCGCCGGAACGCCGTCCGACATCAGCGGTCGCCGTCCAGCCAATCGAGCAGCATCTTGCCCTGCTTGCCGAAATCGTGCTCGGGACCGTGGCCGTTCTTCACCATCGGCGCCTTGAAGAAGGTCGAAAGCTGCTCCTGCACGCCGCCGTCGCCGCGCTTCTTGGCGAGGTCGAGGACGCGGGCGATCTCGATGACGAGCGGGGCTGCGAGGATCGAGTCCTTGCACAGGAAGTTGACCTTCACCTGCATGCGCTGGCCCATGAAGCCGGTGATGTCGATGTTGTCCCAGGCTTCCTTGTCGTCGCCGCGCGGGCGGTAATAGTGGATGTGGACCAGGTGATCCTCGACCGGGTAGCCGAGGATCGAGTCGAGCACCGTGCCCTTGGTGTTGATCTTCGACTGCAGCGAGGCCGGGTCGTTGAGGGCGAGGCCGTCGCGGTTGCCGAGGATGTTGGTCGAGAACCAGCCGTCGACGTGAAGGGCGCGCGCCTTGAAGGCCGGTGCGAGAACCGTCTTCATCATGGTCTGGCCGGTCTTGCCGTCCTTGCCGGCCACCGGAACGTTCATCTCGGTGGCGAGCGACAGCAGCGCCGGCACGTCGGCGGCGATGCTCGGGGTGAAGTTGGCGTAGGGCACGCCGCTCTTGATCGCCGCATAGGCGTAGAGCATCGCCGGCGAGATGTGCTCGTCGCTGGTATCGAGGCCCTTCTCGAAGGCTTCGGTCGAGTTGAGCACGGCGGCGGTGAGGTCGGGCCAGCGCTCGGTGGAGGCGAGGTTCACCACCACGACCTCGTCGAGGTTGCTCTCCTGCTTGAAGCGGCGGAGGTCGGCGGCGATGATCGACACCGCCTCGCGATGGTCGGCGGCGACGATGCGGTTTGCGCCGTCGATGTTCTTGCAGAACTTCGCGCTGCCCACGGCCGGCCAGGGCTGGATGCCCTTCAGCACCTGGGCACCGTTCTCGATGTCCTGCTTGGTGAGCACGCCGTGCCCCTGCGCGGCGGAGGCGAGATCGTCACCGTTCAGATCCCATCCCGCGAAGACGAGATCCTTGTAGTCGGCCATTCCGGCGACTGCGACGCCCGCGAGAGGCAGACCGTCGAGGCGGTTCGATCCGGACTTGATCATCTCGATGCCGGCGATGGCTGTGGTGGCGACGGCGCCACCCATGCCGACGAACGCAACGCCGACGCGACGACCGGTCTGCATGCTCATGGGGAGAAAATTCCTTAAACGCTTCGGACGCAGGGACTTCGAACGGGCCGATGCGGACCGCCCTGCGTGGCCCATGCTAACTGGCGCTCGGGTGCAACGTTCCAAGCCCGAATGCGACATCTTTGTGCCAACCTAGGGCTGAATGGGACCCGAACGGCTGGTTAAGAATGCGTGAAAAGAGAGCGTTAACCACTCCTTAAGCGTGCCACGCTTGGATCACCGAGCCGTCCCATTGTGGTCACGGCATCCGGCGATAGAGCCGCCGCTTGATCGAAGCCCGGCCGATGAACGCCGCGGCACGAAAAGGACCAGCAATGGGGGTTTTCCCGGAGCCGGCGCTCTGCGCCGACGACGTGAGCCGACTCGTGCCTATCGAGTCGAATTGTGAAGTGGACACCGTGGTTTGGCTGCCGCGGGCCGTGTGCGGGACGCAGCGGAACGAGGCCGGATTTCGCCGCCCGTCCGCCCTGCGCCGCAGGAGCGCCGCGCTGGGGCTGGCCGCCCTGCTCGCCGGGTTCGTCGTGCCGCAGGCCGCCTTCGCGCCGGCGGCCTCGGCCCACGACCGGATCGACGAGCGTCCCCGCGCCGCGATCGACCTGGCCAGCGCCGGACCTTCCCACAACCCCTCCGAGTGGAGCGGCGTTCCCGTCATCGAGCAGGAACCGGCCACCAGCGCGCTGATCGCCGCCGACCTCGCCGCCCTGCCCCAGCCGTCGCCGGAGACCGACGACGCCATCCGTTTCGGCAAGGTCGGCGTGCCGCGCCGGATCGTCGACACGATCCTGAAGGCCGCCGCCGCAGCGGGCGTCGACCCGGTCTACCTGATGGCGCTGGCCGACAAGGAATCCAGCTTCGCGACCGACGTGAAGGCGCAGACCTCGTCGGCCGAGGGCCTGTTCCAGTTCGTCACCGCCACCTGGCTCGAGATGATCCGCGACTTCGGCGCCCGCTACGGCCTCGACGCCGAGGCGGCCGCCGTGAAGGGCCGCGGCGCCGCGATCACCGTCGCCGCGCCGATGCGCGACCGGGTGCTGTCGCTGCGCAAGGACCCCTACGTCGCCGCGCTGATGGCGGCGGAGCTGATCAAGCGCGACCGCGGGCGCATCGAGGCGCGCGTCGGCCGGGCGCTGACCACGTCGGAGCTGTACTTCGCGCATTTCCTCGGCACGTCGAGCGCCGGGCGATTCCTGACGATGAGCGCCGACCGCCCGGACGAGGTCGCCGAGCGCGAGTTCCGCAGCGCGGCGCGGGCCAACCGGGCGCTGTTCACGCAGAAGGCCGACAAGGCCGCCGGCAAGGCGCGGCGCCACCTCACGGTGGCCGAGGTCTACGACCGGATCGACGGTATGATCGACCGGCGCCTGTCGCGCTACGAGGGCGTCGCCGCCGTCGCGGCCGCGGTCGAGACGGCCGAGCCCGCGGCGGAGCCGCCGGCCCAGCGCGTCCAGGTCACCGAAGCGCTGCCGCCCGACGGCGAGTGATCGCTCAGGCGCCGGGTCGCTTCGCGTTCGCGAGCTGAGCCGGCGTGTTCTGCGCGCCCATCGCCTGCGCCATGTCGGCGGCCGACTGGCCGGCGGCGTCGCGGCGGTCCGGGTCGGCGCCGTGGGCGAGCAGCAGGTCGACGATCTCGGTGCGGTCGAACATCGCCGCGGTCATCAGCGCGGTGCGGCTGCCGTCGCCGGTGCCGTCCACCGCCGCACCGTGGACGAGGAGCAGCGTCGCGATCGCGACGTCGCCCTTGAAGGCGGCGCCGGCGAGCGGGGTCTGGCCGCGGTCGTTGGGAAGTTCCGGGTCGCCGCCGGCCTCCAGGATGACGCGGGCGGTCTCGGCCTGGCCGTTGTAGGCCGCCAGCATCAGCAGGCTGTCGCCCTTATCGTTGCGGATGTTGGCCGGAAGCCCCTGCCCGAACAACTCCGCCAGCTCGGCGGCATGCCCCATCCGCGCATACTGGAACAGACGACCGGCGAAAGCGACGGTCTCGTCGTCAAGGGCGGGCGGGGACGCGTCAGCGGACATGCAGCGATCTTCGAGCCAGGGGAGCGACACCGCCGATCTGGCGCCGACCCCCCGTCCTGTCCAGTCCGGTCAGGCCGCGGCCGAGACCTTCGGTGCGCTCAAGCCGCCGAAGCGGCGGTCGCGGCGGGTGAATTCGGCCATCGCGGCCGCGAGGTCGGCCTCGCCGAAATCGGGCCACATTTGCTCGGTGAAGTGGAGCTCGGCATAGGCCGCCTCCCACAGCATGAAGTCGGAGAGGCGCTGCTCGCCGCCGGTGCGGATCAGCAGGTCGACGTCCACCGGCGAGCCGTGCATCGCGCCGGCGATCTCCGCTCCGAACGCCTCGCGCGAGGCGGGCTGGCCGGCGAGCCGCGCGGCGGCGGCGAGGATCGCGTCGCGGGCGGAATAGTCGACGGCGATGCGCAGGTGCAGCTTGCGCCCGGCGGCGGTCGCGGCCTCGGCCCGCTCGATCGCCTCGGGGAGCCCGGCCGGCAGCCGGTCGCGGCGGCCGACGACGCTGAGGCGGGTGCCGGTGCGGGCGAGCCGCGCCGTCTCGTTGCGCAGGTAGACGCGCAGCAGCCGCATCAGGCCGCCGACCTCGTCGGCCGGGCGCTGCCAGTTGTCGCTGGAGAAGGCGTAGAGGGTCAGCGTGCCGATCCCGTGCTCGGGGCAGGCCTCGGCGGTGCGCCGGATCGCCTCGACCCCGGTGCGGTGGCCGGCGGCGCGCGGCAGCCCGCGCCGGGTCGCCCAGCGCCCGTTGCCGTCCATGATGATCGCGGCGTGAAGGCCCGGCCTGGTGTCGGTGGGGCTTTGCATCTTGGAAGGCTCCGGTCGGGGGCGGCGCGGATGGCGGGCAGTCGGCCGTCAGGCCGGGGTAATGTTGAGGTGGCCGGATTCCGGCAGGCGGGCGGCCTTGGCGGCGTCGCGCACCACCTGTTCCAGGACGCCGAGGTACTCGAGGAAACGGGCCCGCCCCGCCGGCGTCAGCCGGCACAGGGTCTGCGGACGGTTATGGGCGTGACCTTTCTCTAGGCTGACGAGATCGGCCTCCTGCAGCACCGCGAGGTGGCGGCTGAGGTTGCCGTCGGTGAGCCCGCACAGGCGCTTCAGGTCGGGGAACGCCAGGCCCTTCGGATGGCCGACCAGCGAGGTCAGCACGCTGAGCCGCGCCTTCTCGTGGATCACCCGATCGAGACCGTCGTAGGAGAAGCGGCCGTCGGCCCGATCAGAGATCGCCATCGCCGCCTCCGGTGCCGGACATCACGACGGCGAGCAAGCCCTGCCCGATGGCGAAGGGCAGGCCCATCAGCCAGGGCGAGAGCGCTCGGGTCTCGCCCGCGACCGCTAGCGCGGTCAGGCCGGCGAGCAGGTAGAACGCGCCCGCGCCCTGCACCGCCCGCGGCAGGATCCGCGCCGAGGCGAACAGGCCGAGGCCGACCAGCACCTGCCACAGGCCCGGCAGCATCCAGACCTGATCGGGGGCGAAGCGTGCGATCACCAGGGCGAGGCAGGCGCCCGCCCCGGCGGCGGGCAGGAACCCCTCGATCGCATTCCACACCATCGCGTCCGCCAGGCCCGAATGCAGCTGGCGCGAGCGCCGAACCGTCTCGATGCCGATGAGGCCGCCCGCTCCGCAGGCCGTCGCGATCCACAGGCCGAAGAACAGAAGCGGCCGCGCGTCCGGATCGCCGAGCCAGAGCGCCTGACCGCACGCGGTCGCCAGGGCGAGCACCCCGGTGGCGGCCAGGGCCGCCGAGCCGAGGCCGCGGAACGCGGTGTCCCGCGCGATCTGCGAGCGGATGGCGACGATGTCGGCCAGCGCCTTGTCGAGGTCGTGCATGGGCTCTCCGGCGTCGAATCGTGCTTTGCATTGCAAAGTAACCCGAGGCCGCATACGCGGCAAGCGAATTATTGCAACCCTTGGTTTCATTTGTGGCGAAGTCGCTGGCATTCGTGGATCAGGGGGCGGCGCGACCTCGTCGTCGTCGACCGCCGTGACGGGCTGCGCGCCGCGAATGCGGCCCGCCCGGCGGCGACCGGGCCCGTCGCGAGGGCCCGGGCATCTGCCCGGATGTCTTCGCGCGTCTCGCGATTGCGCGAGGCAAGTGTTTTGTAGGGCGCGATTTCGTAAAACCGTGCCATCATCGCCGCGATCACCAGCGGGAGAGCATGATGGCATCCGAGAACAAGCGCGGAAATCGCGAGACGAAGAAACCGAAGAAGGTGGTTTCGAAGACGATTGCTGCAGCGCCCTCGACGAAGGACATGGTCAGCGCCGCGATCAAGACCGCCGGCAAGAAGACCAAGTAGCGCAACAGTCGCTTTCGCCCGGCGCCCGGATCGCCCGGGCGATCGGCGCGCCGGGCCGCGGAAAAAGCGCCGGCGTTGTCATCCCGCTAACCGACGGCATGCCACCATTTGGCATGCTCGATCGCATCTGGACGACGGCCAAGGCGGTATTCGGGGTGGGCCTGCTCGTGGTCTGCGCGCTGCTGGCTGCGCAGAAGCTCGATCGCGAGCGGGCGGAGCAGTCGGCCCAGGCCATGTTTCGCGCCGGCGGCCCCGAGGCCACCGGCTCGATCACGCCGTCGGCGTCGGCCTCGCAGACGCAGACGCCTTCGGAATAGCGCTCTTTGGGGGCGCGCTACTCGGCGGCCTGCCGGGCGGCGTAGCCGAGCCGGCCGTTCAGCTCCTCGATCAGCTTAACCGCGGCCTCCGCGATCACCGTGCCCGGCGGGAAGATCGCCGAGGCGCCGGCGGCGTAGAGCGCATCGTAGTCGCCGGGCGGGATCACGCCGCCGATCACGATCATGACGTCGCCGCGGCCCTGCTCGGTCAGCGCGGCCTTCAGCTCGGGCACCAGCGTCAGGTGGCCGGCCGCCAGCGACGAAACGCCGACGATGTGGACGTCGTTCTCCACTGCCTGCCGCGCGGCCTCCGCCGGCGTCGCGAAGAGCGGCCCGATGTCGACGTCGAAGCCGAGGTCGGCGAAGGCCGAGGCGATCACCTTCTGGCCGCGGTCGTGCCCGTCCTGCCCCATCTTGGCGACGAGGATGCGCGGGCGGCGCCCGTCGTTCTCCTCGAAGGCCTCGACCAGCCCCCGCACCTGCTCGACCGCTGGCGACATGCCACCCACCTCCCGCTTGTACACGCCCGAGATCGACCGGATCTCGGCCCGGTGCCGGCCCCAGGCCTTTTCCAGCGCATCCGAGATCTCGCCCACCGTCGCCTTGGCGCGCGCCGCCTCGACGGCGAGCTCGAGCAGGTTGCCCTCCCCTTCCGCCGCCGCGGTCAGCGCGGCCAGCCGCCCATCGACGTCGGCCTGGTCGCGCTCGGAGCGCAGGCGCTTGAGCTTGTCGATCTGCAGCGTGCGCACGTTGCCGTTGTCGACGCGCATCAGCTCGATCTTCATCTCGTCGTCGGGCTTGAACTTGTTGATGCCGACGATGGTCTGGCGGCCGGAATCGATCCGGGCCTGGGCCCGCGCCGCCGCCTCCTCGATCCGGAGCTTGGGGATGCCGGCCTCGATCGCCTTGGCCATGCCGCCGAGCTCCTCGACCTCGCGCAGGTGCTCCCAGGCGCGGGCGACGATGTCGGCGGTGAGCTTCTCGACGTAGTACGAGCCGCCCCACGGGTCGACGATGCGGGTGGTGCCGCTCTCCTGCTGCAGGAACAGCTGGGTGTTGCGGGCGATGCGCGCCGAGAAGTCGGTCGGCAGCGCCAGCGCCTCGTCCAGCGCGTTGGTGTGGAGCGACTGGGTGCCCCCTTGCGTCGCCGCCATCGCCTCAATGCAGGTGCGGGTGACGTTGTTGAACACGTCCTGCGCGGTCAGCGACCAGCCCGAGGTCTGCGAGTGGGTGCGCAACGGCAGCGACTTCTCGCTCTTCGGCTCGAACTCCTTCACGAGCTTGGCCCAGATCAGGCGCGCGGCCCGCATCTTGGCGATCTCCATGAAGTAGTTCGTCGAGATCGCCCAGAAGAACGACAGCCGCGGGGCGAACTTGTCGATCGTCAGCCCGGCCGCCAGCCCCGCCTTGATGTACTCCACGCCGTCGGCCAGCGTGTAGGCGAGCTCGAGGTCGTTCGTCGCGCCTGCTTCCTGCATGTGGTAGCCGGAGATCGAGATCGAGTTGAACTTCGGCATCTTCTGCGAGGTGTAGGCGAAGATGTCCGAGATGATCCGCATCGAGCCCTTGGGCGGGTAGATGTAGGTGTTGCGGACCATGAACTCCTTGAGGATGTCGTTCTGGATCGTGCCGGCGAGCTTCGCCGGCGGCACGCCCTGCTCCTCGGCGGCGACGATGTAGAGCGCGAGGATCGGCAGCACCGCGCCGTTCATCGTCATCGACACGGTCATCTCGTCGAGCGGGATGCCGGAGAACAGCGTCCGCATGTCGTAGATCGAATCGATCGCCACGCCGGCCATGCCGACGTCGCCCGAGACGCGCGGGTGGTCGGAATCGTAGCCGCGGTGGGTCGCGAGGTCGAAGGCGACCGAGAGGCCCTTCTGCCCGGCGGCGAGGTTGCGCCGGTAGAACGCGTTCGAATCCTCGGCCGTAGAGAAGCCGGCATACTGGCGGATCGTCCAGGGCTGGGTGACGTACATCGTCGGGTACGGCCCGCGCAGGTACGGCGCGATGCCCGGATAGGTGTCGACGAATTCCAGCCCGGCCCGGTCGTCCGGCCCGTAATGGGTCTTCACCGGAATGCCCTCGGGCGTCATCCACGGCTCCCCCGACGGCGGCGGCGGCACGGCGACGGCGTCCGCGCCCCAGGCGATCTCGGCGAAGTTCGGGATGCGGGAGGTCATGGGCGGTCTTCTCGATCGGGGCCGGACTTTTCGCCATTATAGGCGAGACTCGATCAGACGCGACAGCCCTCTTCGACAAGGCGACACGGCGACAGGATATTCCGGTCGCACCCTCCCCCGCAAAGGGGGAGGGAAGACGTGCCCTAAGCGATCACGCCGCCGTCGCCTCCTGCCCGCCCGCGCGCTCCTTCGCGAGCTTGGTCACCGCCACCTGATCGACCTTGCCGGTGCCGAGCATCGGGATCGCGTCGACCACCACAACCTCGGCCGGGATCGCGAGGTCGGGGGCGCCCCGGCCCTTGGCGAAGGTCTGGTAGGCGGCGCGCGTCGCGTCCTTGCGCTGGGTGAACAGCACCAGCCGCTCGCCCTTGCGCGCGTCCGGCACCGCGGCCACCGCGCTCGGGCTGTCCGGCCACAGGTCGGCGGCGGTCGCCTCGATGCCGGCGAGCGAGATCATCTCGCCGGCGATCTTGGCGAAGCGCTTGGCGCGGCCCTTGATCGCGACGAAGCCCTGCGCGTCGATGGCGACGATGTCGCCGGTGTCGTGCCAGCCGTCCGGCGGCGGCTCCAGCACGCCGGGGTTCTCGGCGCGCAGGTAGCCGAGCATGATGTTGGGGCCGCGCACCACGAGGCGGCCGCCCTCCTCGATGCCGGGGACCGGGTCGAGGCGGTGCTCCATGCCCGGCACCAGGCGCCCGACGGTGCCGAAGCGGTTGAACATCGGCGTGTTGACCGCGACCACCGGTCCGCACTCGGTGACGCCGTAGCCCTCGAGGATGCGCAGGCCGAACTTCTCCGCGTAGGTCCGGCGGGTCGAATCCTTCACCGGCTCGGCGCCGGCCACGACGTAGCGCAAGCTGCGCAGGTCGTAGGCGTGCGCCACCTTGGCGTAGCCGGTCAGGAAGGTGTCGGTGCCGAACAGGACCGTTGCGTTCGAGCCGTAGACCAGCTCCGGCACGATCCGGTAGTGCAGCGGCGACGGGTAGAGGTAGACCGGAACGCCCGAGACCAGCGGCAGCACCAGCGCCGAGGTCAGCCCGAAGGCGTGGAAGATCGGCAGCACGTTGAACACCTTGTCGGACGGCCCGAAATCGATCCGGGCCGCGACCTGGGCGACGTTCGAGAGCATGCCGCGGTTGGCGACCATCACGCCCTTGGGCGTCCCCTCCGAGCCGGAGGTGAACAGGATCGCGGCCGCATCCTCTCCGGTCCGCGCCACGAGGGGCCTGCGCGCCGCCAGCAGTCCGCGGATCTTGTCGCCCGTCGTGATCGTGGCGCGCACGTCCTCCAGGTAGATCAGCTCGACCTTGTCCTTGATCGCCTCGACGAGGGGCCCGAGGCGGCCCTTCTCGATGAAGGCGCGCGAGGTGAGGATCTTCGTCACCTGCGCCGCCGTGCACGCGGAGAGGATGTTGGCCGCGCCGGCCGAGAAGTTGATCATCGCCGGCACCCGGCCGGCGGAGGCCAGCGCGAAGAACGTCACCGCGGCGCCGTTCGCGTTGGGCAGCATCAGCCCGATCGCCCGCCCCTCCCCCGCCAACGGCATCAGCTTGCGGCCGAGGATGTTGGCGCCCATCACGAGGCGCGAATAAGTGAGCTTGCCCGAGACCGGATCCTCCAGCGCCGTGCGGCGCCAGCCGAAGCGCTCGGCGGCCGCGATCAGCGCCGTCATCACGCTCCGGTCGATGTCGGTGGTGTCGAACACCAGCTCGGACATGATGCCGTAGAGCGCCGCGCCCGCCGCCTGCCGGCGCGCCTTGCCCTTCAGCTCCGGGTCGACCCCGAGCTTGACCGGCGGCATCACCGTGACGACCACCTTCGGCCACCAGCGTCGCTTCACCTGATCGCGGGACAGCCGCGAGAACACGGTCTTCTCGAGCCCCTCGATCCGCACCGGCAGGACCATCGCGCCGGACTTGTCGGCGATCAGGCCGGCGCCGTCGTAGACCTTCATCAGGCTGCCGGTGACGGTGAGGCGGCCTTCGGGGAAGATGATCAGGGTCTCGCCGCCCTTCACCGCGTTGATCAGCGAGCGGGTGGCGAGCGGCCGGGTCGGATCGAGCGGCATCGCCTTGGTGACCCGCAGGAACGGCTTCACCCACCAGCGCTGCGCGATGCCGTGGTCGACGGCGAAGACCGGCTCCTGGTCGAGCAGCGACAGGGCGAGCGGCGCGTCGAGGAACGAGACGTGGTTCAGGGCGACGATGCAGTTCGCGCCGGCCTTCTCGACGTTGTCGAGCCCGCGCACCTCGAGCCGGTAGAACGCCCGGAACAGGATCGACAGGAAGTCGCGGAACGGGCTCGTCTCCAGGGTGACGAGGACCACGACCGCGACGACGAGGTTGAGCACCGCCACGAGCGCCAGCAGCGTCGCGCTCGAGAAGCCGGCGCCCTGGAGCGCGGCGAGCGCCAGCGTGCCGCCGACCATGAAGGCCGCGGTCATCACGTTGACGGCGCCGATGATGCGGGCGCGCTTGTCCTTGTCGGTCCAGGCCTGCACCGCGGCAAACGACGGCACGATGTACAGGCCGCCGGCCATGGCCAGCCCGAGGAAGTCGATCGCCACCCGCAGGCCGGAGCCCGTGCGCAGGAAGTCGGCGGCGCCGATCATCGCGCCGGGCTCGGGCGCGTGGTGGGCGACCGTCCAGGCGAGGTCGAGGCCGAACAGGGCCATCAGCAGCGCGCCGACGGGGGTGGGCAGCAGCACGATCCGCCCGCTGCACAGCCACGAGGCCAGGCCCGAGCCCAGCGCGATGCCGACCGAGAACACCGCGAGCAGCAACGTGACCACCGTCTCCGAGCCGTTGAAGTCGTGCCGCACCAGCAGCGGCAGCAAGGACAGCACCACCACGCCGACGAGCCAGAACCAGCTGACGATGATCGAGCCGCGCCACAGGCGGCGGTCGCTCCACAGGTCGCGCAGCAGGGCCACGGTGGAGCGCGCGACGTTGCGGTCGACCTGCAGGTCGGGCGCGCCCTCGCCGGTGCGCGGGATCGCCCGCGCCGCGAGCCAGCACAGCACGGCGAAGGCCATGATCAGGCCGCCGAAGACGAGGTGCGAGCCGCCCATGGCGCTGGCGAAGCCGGCGGCGATCGTGCCGAGCAGGATCGCGAGGAAGGTCGCGGCCTCGACCAGCGCGTTGCCGGCCGGCAGCTCCTCGCGGCGCAGGTGGTCGGGGAGGATGCCGTACTTGATCGGCCCGAACAGGGCCGCGATCGTCCCGAACAGCCCGAGCGCGACGAACAGGATCGGCACCGAGGCGAGGAAGAACCCGAGCACCGCGGTGCCGGCGGCGAAGATCTCGGCGAACTTCAGCCGCTTGGCGATCACCGCCTTGTCGTAGCGGTCGGCGAGCTCGCCCCCGAGGCCCGACAGGATGAAGAACGGCCCGATGAACACGGCGCTCGCCAGCGTCACCAGGATGCCGGAGTCGGAATCGCCGCCTTGCGAGACCTTGAACAGGATCAGGAAGGCGAGCGCGTTCTTCAGGAAGTTGTCGTTGAAGGCCGAGAAGAACTGGCACCAAAACAGCGGCGCGAAACGCCGGGCGGTCATCAGCGAACGGAACATGGCGGTCTCCCCGGCTGGGCCATGACTGGCTCAACCCGTGCGGTCGCGTCAAATCCCGGGCCCGGTGCGATCCAAGCTGGACGACGGCATTTGAACAACGTGCAAACTAAGCGATCGCGGGCGGTGCGCAAGCTTGTTCTTGCACGCCGTGCAATCTATCGCTGCATCCCGTGCGCGACCGCACGGGACACCGCGGATGCATAGCGTGAAGACCGTTAAGAAGCGCGCCGCCGGCCCGCGCGGCGACGTCGACCGGGCCGGCTTCCTCGCGCTGGTCTGCGAGGCCGCCGAGGGCATCGTCCGGAACCAGGGCGTGCGCGCCCTCGGGATGCGGCCGCTCGCCGCCGCGATCGGCTACGCGCCGAACTCGATCTACAATGCGGTCGGCGATCTCGACGCGGTGCTGCTGCGGGTGAACGCCCGCACCTTCGCCCGGCTGCGGGACGCGCTCGCGGCGGCCCTCGACCCGGCGGGGTCGCCGCGGGTGAACGCGGCGGCCCTGGCCTCCGCCTACCTCGCCTTCGTCGCCGCGGATCCGGCGATCTGGAGCCTCGTCTCCGACCAGGCGCCCGCGCGCGGCGCCGCGGTGCCGGACTGGTACTGGGAGGCGTTGGCCTCCGCGACCGGCCTTGTCGACGGAACGCTGGAGCCGCTGCTGCCCGACGCCGCCGAGCGCGCCCAGGCGGTGGCCGCCCTGTGGGCGTCGCTGCACGGGCTCGCCTCACTCTCGACCTCGGGCAAGCTCGGGGCGCTGACCGACGCCGCCCCCGCGGACCTCGCGCGGATGCTCGTCGCCCGCTTCCTGGCGGCGGATCCGGCGGGCTGATTGACCGCTCCCGCGAAACCGGGTTGTTGGGCGGAAAGTCCCTGAGAGATCGAGCGAACCATGGTCCTGAAACGCGTGCCGACGACGCCGTTCTCCGATCAGAAGCCCGGCACGTCCGGCTTGCGCAAGAAGGTCGCCCACTTCCGCCAGCCGCACTACGTCGAGACCTTCGTCCAGGCGATCGTCCAGTCCGTCGCCGGCCGCGAGGGCGCGACCCTGGTGCTCGGCGGCGACGGGCGCTTCTTCAACCGCGCGGTGGTCCAGACCACGCTGAAGATCGCCGCCGCCAACGGCTTCGGCCGCGTCCTCGTCGGCCGGGGCGGCCTGCTCTCGACGCCGGCCGCGTCCTGCGTGATCCGCAAAGCCGGCGCGATCGGCGGCATCATCCTCTCGGCGAGCCATAATCCCGGCGGGCCGGACGGCGATTTCGGCATCAAGTTCAACACCGCCAACGGCGGCCCGGCGCCCGAGAGCGTCACCGAGGCGATCTATTCCGCGACGAAGACGCTGACGGAATATCGCATCGCCGACGTGCCCGACCTCGACCTCGACCAGGTCGGGGCGACGCGGATCGGCGACATGGTCGTGGAGGTGATCGATCCGGTCGCCGACTACGCCGCGCTGATGGCCGAGCTGATCGATTTCGACGCGATCCGCCGCCTGTTCGCATCCGGCTTCCGCATGCGCTTCGATGCGATGAGCGCGGTGACCGGCCCCTACGCCCACGCGATCCTCGAAGGCATGCTCGGCGCCGAGCCCGGCACGGTGGTCAACGGCGAGCCGAAGGAGGATTTCGGCGGCCACCACCCCGATCCGAACCCGGTCCACGCCCACGACCTCTACCAGCTGATGCTCGGCCCCGACGCGCCGGATTTCGGCGCGGCCTCGGACGGCGACGGCGACCGCAACATGATCGTCGCGCCGGGCCTGTTCGTGACCCCGAGCGACAGCCTCGCGATCCTGGCGGCGCACGCAAGCGTCGCGCCCGGCTACGCATCCGGGCTCGCCGGCATCGCCCGCTCGATGCCGACGAGCCGCGCGGCCGACCGCGTCGCGGCCCGCCTCGGGGTCGGCGCCTACGAGACGCCGACCGGGTGGAAGTTCTTCGGCACGCTGCTCGATGCCGGCTTGATCACGCTCTGCGGCGAGGAGAGCGCCGGCACCGGCTCGAACCACGTCCGCGAGAAGGACGGGCTGTGGGCGGTGCTGCTCTGGCTCAACATCCTGGCCGCGACGGGCAAGCGCGCCGACGCGATCGTGCGCGAGCACTGGGCGGAGTACGGGCGCGACTACTACACCCGGCACGATTACGAGGAGATCGCCTCGGACGCCGCCAACCGGCTGATGGACGGGTTGCGGGACAAGCTCGCGGAGCTGCCCGGCCGGCGGATCGGCGACGTCACGGTCTCGGCGGCGGACGATTTCCGCTACGTCGACCCGGTCGACGGCTCGGTGAGCGAGCGCCAGGGCATTCGCGTCACCTTCGCGGAGGATGCCCGCATCGTCTACCGCCTGTCCGGCACCGGCACGGCGGGCGCGACGCTGCGCGTCTACATCGAGCGCTACGAGGCGGCGCCGGACCGGCTCGAGCGGCCGGTCGCCGCGGTGCTGGCTCCGCTGGTCGCCGTCGCCCGCGAGCTGGCGGAGATCGAGGCGCTGACCGGACGGGCCGAGCCGAGCGTGGTGACGTGAGCCGGAACCGATCCCGGTAGACTACCGGTTGCGGAGGTGCCGGGCGGCGCTTGGCATATTGTGTGCCTCCCATGTCGGCACGAGCCCGCGCGGCGGAACGCAAGGAGGTCCTCCTTGCCCGTGGATCGGTGATGCCGTCCGATCGACGGAGGGCGTCGCCGTTTCCTTCGACGCGCGGATCGTTCCCGTTCCGCGATCGAAAAGTGCCCGATGGACAAGACTTCGCTCACGCGCCGCAACCTCATGCTCGGCAGCGCCGCCCTCGGCGCGCTCGGGGTGGGCTGGCCGCTCGCCGCGCCCGGCGCCCTCGCTCAGGGGGGCTCGGCGCCCGGCGGCAAACCCGCGGGCACCCTGACCTACGGCATCTCGATGTCGGACCTGCCGCTCACCACCGGGCAGCCGGACAAGGGCGCGGGCGGCTACCAGTTCACCGGGCTGACCCTCTACGATCCGCTGATCGCCTGGGAGCTCGACGTTGCGGACCGCCCCGGCAGGATGGTGCCCGGCCTCGCGACGTCCTGGGAGAGCGACCCGGCCGACCGCAAGAACTGGACGTTCCACCTGCGCGACGGGGTGAAGTTCCACGACGGCTCGGCCTTCGATGCGGACGCGGTGATCTGGAACTTCGACAAGGTGCTCAACAAGGAGGCGCCGCACTTCGACCAGCGCCAGGCCGCCCAGGTGAGGCCGCGCCTGCCCGGCGTGGCGTCGTATCGGAAGCTCGATGCGATGACCGTGCAGGTGACGACGAAGACCGCCGACAGCCTGTTCCCCTACCAGATGCTGTGGTTCCTGATCTCGTCGCCGGCCGGGTTCGAGGCGGCCGGGCGCGACTGGTCGAAGTTCGCGTTCCAGCCCTCCGGGACCGGGCCTTACAAGATCGGCCAGCTCCAGCCCCGCGTCCGCCTCGAGCTCGTGGCGAACGAGGCCTACTGGAACCCCAAGCGCGCCCCGAAGCTCGCCAAGCTGACGCTGGCCTGCGTGCCCGAAGACCTCGCCCGCGTGAACGCGCTCCTGTCGGGCAACGTCGACCTGATCGAATTGCCCGCGCCCGACGCCGTGCCGCGTCTGAAGGCCGCCGGCATGCGGATCGTCGGCAACGACACGCCGCATGTCTGGAACTACCACCTCTCGATGGTCGAGGGCTCGCCCTGGCGCGACATCCGCCTGCGCAAGGCCGCCAACCTCGCGATCGACCGCGACGGCGTGGTGCAGCTGATGGGCGGCCTGGCCGCCCCGGCCGTCGGGCAGGTGCAGGCGTCGAGCCCGTGGTTCGGCAAGCCGACCTTCCAGATCAAGACCGACGTCGCGGCGGCCAAGACGCTCGTGGAGGAGGCCGGCTTCTCGGTGAAGAACCCGGTCAAGGCGACGATCCTGATCCCCACCGGCGGCACCGGGCAGATGCTGTCCCTGCCGATCAACGAGTTCATCCAGCAGAGCTGGGCCGAGATCGGCATCCAGGTCGAGTTCAAGACTGTCGAGCTGGAGGTCGCCTATACCGGCTGGCGCCAGGGCGCGGCCGACCCGAGCCAGAAGGGCGTCTCGGCCGGCAACATCGCCTACGTCACCTCCGATCCGTTCTACGCGATCCTGCGCTTCTACGATTCGCGCCAGATCGCCCCGAACGGCGTGAACTGGAGCCACTGGAAGAACGCCGAGGTCGATGCGCTCTGCGACAAGGTCAAGGCCAGCCTCGACCCGGCGGAGCAGGACAAGCTGCTGGCCCGCATCCACGAGATCGTGGTCGACGAGGCGGTGCAGGTCTGGGTCGTGCACGACACCAACCCGCACGCGCTCTCGCCGAAGGTGAAGGGCTACACCCAGGCCCAGCACTGGTTCCAGGACCTGACGACGCTGGCGTGATGGGGCGGCGCGGGTTTCCTTCGCTACCGGATCGCGCAGCAGATGCGTGACGGGTACTCCCTTCCCCGCAGAGGGGGGAGGGAAGAGCGTGGTCAGGGATGCGGGGTCGGCGATGCGCCGGCCCCCTGCCCCACCCCGTTAAAGCCGCTCGACCTCGGCCGTCTCGCCCGCCAGCCGCACCAGCACCTGCCGCAGCCAGCGGTGGGCCGGGTCGTCGTCGTAGGAGGCGTGCCACAGCATCGAGACCGAGACCGCGTCCAGCTCCACCGGCGCCGGGCTCACCGTCAGCCCGAGCGCGTCGGCGAAGTAGGTGGCGAGCCGCGCGTGCATCGTCGTGATCACCGGGGCGGCGCGCATCAGGAACGGCACCACCAGGAACCGCGGCGTCGTCAGCGCCAGCGTCCGCGCCCGCCCGAGCTTGGCCAGCGCGTCGTCCACGACACCGTGGGCGGTCTCGCGCAGGCTGGTCAGGATGTGCGGGAAGCGCAGGTAGTCGTCCAGGGAGATCGGCGGCGCGAGCCCGACCTGGCCGGCGTCGAACAGGCAGACGTAGGTGTCGCGGTAGAGCAGGCGCTGCTTGTGATGGGTCTGCCCCTCGAACCCGAAGCCGATGGCGAGGTCGACCCGGTCGGCGTCGAGCTCCTCCAGGATGTGCGTGCGGTCGACCGAGCGCAGCAGCAGGCGGATGCCCGGCGCCTCGGCGCGCAGGTAGCCGAGCAGCCGGGGCCCGAGCAGGACCTCGGTGCTGTCCGGCAGGCTGACCGTGAAGGTCCGCTCGGTCGTGGCCGGATCGAACGCCGCCTCGCGCCGGACGATCGCCTGGATCTGCCGCAGGGCCGCGCGGACGGGCTCGGCCAGCGCCAGGGCGCGTGGCGTCGGCCGCATGCCGTCGGGGGCGCGGGTCAGCAGCTCGTCGTCGAACAGCCGGCGCAGGCGGGCGAGGCTCGAGCTCATCGCCGACTGGCCAATGCCGATGCGAGCCGCGGCGCGGGTCACGCTGCGCTCGGCCAGCATCGCGTCGAGGGCGACGAGCAGATTCAGGTCGATGCGGCTAAGATCGATGTGATCGATAGTCATCAGCGATACGATCGGTTTGATCCATGCTGCACTGCAGAACATATTCGTGACCAAGGCAAGGGCATCGGGCCCTTGGCAGCACGAAGGTCACACGATCATGTCCATCAAGACTCGCAGCCGCACCGTCGCCCTCGCGGCCATCGTCGCCCTCACCGCCGGCCTCGGCAGTGCCGGCGCAGCCGAGATCAAGCCGGCCGCGGCCGGCAGCGTCGACCTCGGGACCCTGTCCGGTGTCGCCTACTACACCGCCGAGCCGAAAGGGTATCGCGTCGTCGTCACCCTGGCGCCGCGCGCCGCAGCCCCCGCCGTCCGCTTCGAGACGGTTCTGGCCGACGACCAGAGCGTGACGCTCTCGACCCCGCGCCCGGCCGACTCGCCCGCCGAGACGATCGAGATCAGCCGCGTCGGCGACCGCATCCTGGTCCAGCCCTCCCGGACCAAGGCCGTCACGCTGGAAGCCGCGGCCGTCGACTGAGCGCTCCGGGCATGCCCGGCCGTGCCGACCCTCCCGGCCTCGCGACGAAGCCGGGAGCCGGCAGACGCCGTCAGGCCGGATCATGGAGCCGCCGACCGGACGACGCGCGCGCCACCTCCGCGCGGACATGCTCGCGGAACAGCCGGACCCGCGCCGGCAATTCGCGCCCCGCGAGGCTGACCGCCCGGAGCGTCCCGCCGCGGCTCGCCCAATCGGGCATCACCGGAACCAGCGTGCCGGCGCCCAGCGCCTTCGCGGCGACGAGGCTCGGGATGTGGCCGATGCCGACGCCGGCCAGCGTCAACCGCAGCACGGTCGCGAAATCCGTCGCCCGCACCACCGGGCGCACGTCGATCAGCGCCTCCCGCCCGAGCCGGTCCGACACCGCAATCTGCGAGGCGCCGACGCGCTCGCGCGAGAACACCACGTCGTGGTCGCAGAGCCCGGCGAGGTCGGCCGGAGCCGGCTTCCGGGCGAGATAGGCCGGGGCGGCGTAGAGGCCGATCGTCAGCTCGGCGAGGATCGGCGCCATGTAGCCGCTGTCCGGATGCGCGCCGCCGAGCCGCAGGGCGAGGTCGACGCGGTTGGCGGCGAGGTCCAGCCGGTTGTCGGTGATCAGCAGTTCGATGGTGATCTGCGGGTAGCGCGCGCGGAAGCTCGCCACGAGATCGGGCAGCACCTCGACGCCGAAATCGATGGAGGCGGTGACGCGCAGGTGCCCGCGCGGTTCGGTTCGGGCGCCGCGCGCCGTCTCCAAAGCCTCGTCGAAGAGCGCAAGGCTCTCCTGGGCGCGGGCGTGGAAGGCCAGCCCGTCGGCCGTCGGCGAGACCGCGCGCGAGGTTCGCGCCAGCAGCGTCACGCCGAGCACCGCCTCCAGCCGCGAGACGCGGCGGCTGACGCTGCCCTTGGTCTCGCGCACGAAGGCCGCCGCCTGGGTCACGCTGCCGAGGTCGACCACCGCGCAGAAGGCACGCACGTCGTCGAGATGCCCGGTGAAGGTTTCCGGAATCGCAACCATGCGTCTCCGGTTACCGCGCTTCCGCACCGCTGGGAAGCGGCCTATCTCGGCGCCTCCGAACGGCGCATCCCGCCGTGCCAGCGAGCCCGGAGCTCTTCGTGAAGCCCTTCAGCCCCTCCGCCCTGTCGATCGCACTCATGCTCGCCGCCGCCCCGGCGCTGGCGCAGACACCGCCGACCCGCGACCCGGCCCAGATCCAGGCCGGCGCCTACGCGGTCGATGCCGGCCACACCCAGGTCGGGTTCACCGTGTCGCACATGGGCTTCTCGAACTATTCCGGCGGGTTCTCCGAGGTTTCGGGCACCCTCGACCTTCAGCCGAAGAGCCCGGCCCAGAGCAGCCTCAAGATCACGATTCCCGTCGCGTCGGTCACCACCACCAGCTCCAAGCTCACCGACGAGCTGAAGGGCGACCAGTGGCTCGACGCGACCAAGTACCCGGAGATGACCTTCGTCTCGACCAAGGTCACGCCCGAGGGCAAGGACAAGGCCAAGGTCGCCGGCAACCTGACGCTCCACGGCGTGACCAAGCCGGTGACCCTCGACGTGACCCTGGTCGGCGCCGGCGTGAACCCGCTGAGCAAGAAGTACACGGTCGGCTTCGACGCCAAGGGCACGATCAAGCGCTCGGAATTCGGCGTGAAGACCTACGTGCCGCTGATCGGCGACGAGCTGCACCTCACCATCGCCGGCGCGTTCGAGCGCACCGAATAGGCCCAAGCCGCGCACGACCGCCAGCCCCGAGATCGCGATGCCAGGAACGACCATGCCCGAGGCCGTGGCCCCTGCCCCGCTCCGGTACACCCGCGTCGCGATCGCCTTCCACTGGGCGATCGCGGCCCTGGTGCTCGCGCTCCTCGGCATCGGCCTCGCGATGACGCATGCGGACCTGGCGCCGATGCGCCGGTTCCAGCTCTACCAGTGGCACAAGTCGGTCGGCATCACCGTGCTCGTGCTGTCGCTGCTCCGGCTCGGCTGGCGCGCCTTTCACAGGCCCCCGCCCCTGCCGGCGGCGATGCCGGCCCTGGAGCGGGGCGCGGCGCATCTCGCCCACGGCGTGCTCTACGCGCTGATCATCGCGATGCCCCTGGTCGGCTGGGCGCTGGTCTCGGCCTCGCCGTTCAACATCCCGACGGTCCTGTACGGCGTCGTGCCCTGGCCGCATCTGCCGATCGTCACGGACCTCCCGAACAAGGCGGCGGTGGAGGCCGGATCGAAGCTGGTCCATGCGTCCGGCGCCTGGTTCCTGATCGCCCTTCTCGTGCTGCATGCCGGCGCCGCCCTGCGGCACCATTTCGTCCTGCGGGACGACACCCTGCGGCGGATGCTGCTGTCGCTCGGCCCCACCCGCCGCGAGGTTTCGCCCCGATGACGTATCGCCTGCTGCTCGCCGCCGCGATCCTTGCCGCACCCGCCTGCGCCGAGGCCGCGGATTGGGCCGTCGACCCGGCCAAGAGCCGCCTCGGCTTCTCGGGGGTTCAGGTCGGCGTCCCGTTCAAGGGCCGCTTCAAGCGCTTCGAGGCCGAGATCGCCTTCGACCCGGCCGCCCCGGAGACCGGGCATGCGCTGGTGACCGTCGACCTCGCCAGCGCCGAGACCGGCGACGTCCAGCGCGACGAGGCCCTGCCGCAGGCCGACTGGTTCGCCACCAAGGCGACGCCTCAGGCCCGCTTCGAGGCGACGCGCTTCGTGCCCAGGGGCGGCGACGCCTACGAGGCCGTCGGCAGCCTCACGATCCGCGGCATCCGCCGCGACGCGACCCTGCCCTTCCGCCTCACCCTTGCCGGCGATGCCGCTCACGCCACCGGGCATCTCGATCTCGTGCGCACCGATTTCGGCGTCGGGCAGGGGCCATGGGCGTCGGGCCAATGGGTCGCCCTCGAGGTCGGCGTCGACCTCGATCTCGTGGCGCGCCGGAAGGACGCTGCGCGCTAGGATTGCGATGCTCGAAGTGCCGGCTGCCTGCGACCTCGGCCGGCACGCTGCCGGTCGTCCTTCGCCGAGCCGGAGCCATTTCCGAGCCGACGCGGCCGAGGCCGCGCCGAACGAAGCCGAAGGCGCAAATGACCGGCGGCGCAAGGGCGCAGCCGGTCAGGATCTCGGCGCGACCGCGCTCGTCGACGGACGGCGATCACCGGTCGCGAAACGTCGTCGCCCGGTCGCCCTCGAGCGGGCCCTTGGACCCCGGGACCAGGCCGCTGTCGATCAGCCAGAGGGCCAGCGCCGCGGCTGCGATCAGCGTCGCCAGCGATCCGAGCCGTCCGATATGCCGGCGCGTTACCAGCATCACCACGAGGATGCCGAGGAAGGCCAGCAGAAGCACGGTCATCAGCATGGGCCTATCCTTCGGAATGGAGGTGAACTCCGGGAGCCTGCCGGGTCCGGAGACGCCCTCATGCGGAGCGGCCCTTCGACCTCATCGCGGTGCAGCCGACATCTCGCGCCTCGGTTGCCGGCTGCGACCTCCTCATGGCCGCGGCGCCGCGGGTGGGGTTGCCGGCGTCGTGCCGGGCTGCGTCGGCACCTGTGGGTTCGGCGGCGCCGGCGCCGGCTGCCCGGGCCCGGCCGGCGGAACACCAGGGCCGGTCTGCAATGTCTGGTCGGCCTTCGTCTGGATCTGATCGGCGGTCTGCTGGGTGATCAAGCCGTAGGACACGGCGACGGCCAGGGCGACGGCGAGGATCGCCCCGATGATCGTCTTCGCGAGCCTGCTCTGCATGAAAGCCTCCCCGGGTCCGACGCCCCTACGCAGCTTCCTTGCGCGTGACCACCAGGGCCCAGATCGTTGCCGGAATCCAGCCGATGACGGTGATGTGGAGGAGGATGCACAGGATGCCCTGGATCACCTTCCCGCGCAGGAACATCGCCAGCCAGGGCGCCAGGAAGCAGATGATGATCATGATCATGGCGCGTCGCATCCCCAGACGATGTTGGCGGCCGCACGGCGTCGGCCGATGCTGCCCCGCACACTCAGGCTGTTTCAGCCCGATTTGTTCCGACTCAGGCTCGCCCAAGCGGCGTGGGCGCGGTGAGGGAGCCTGTCGCCACGGTTGGCATGCTTTGTCGTTTGACCGACCGTTGCGGATCGGCGGTCGGCGTTCCTGGCTGCCGCTCCGGGCCGCCCCTCGTCTGGCTCGAAGGTCATCCCTCCCGGCCGCTCGCAGGTTCCGTATCCATCGCCAGCACCGCAAAGCTGGCGAGCCAGTGGGCGCCCATGTAGTGCGCCGTCAGGTGCGGGAGGCTGGCGTCGAGATGCGCCTCGGCTGCTTCCAGCATCATCGGTCGGCGGGGATCGCCCGACGGCAGGGCTTCGGCCAGCGCGCGGAAGCACCAGGCCCGGCTCAGGTTGAGACCGTCGAGATGGGCGATCTTGCCGTCGCTGCGATCCGTCGGGACGACCGGCGCGAACAGAGTTGCGGGCTGGCCGTGGGCGAGGCGCGGCAGGAAGCGATCGAGCCACGGGAGGAAGCGCGCCGACGGGAGCAGGCGTCGCATGCATTCCGCTTCGATCAGGCTGGGCGACTGGAACTCGTCGCCCCCCGGCTCGCCCCAGGCCGGGCAGTCGACATCCTCGCCGTACCAGGCCTCGGCCGTGTCGGCGAGGAGCCCGGCCAGGGCCGTGTCGCCGGTTCCCTCGGCATGGTCGAAGGCCATCCGCAGGCCGAAGGCGGTGTTGGAATGGGTGCCGACGCGCACCGGGTGGCCGGCGATCGGCAGGAAGTCCCGGAAGCGTTGCGCGAACAATCCGGCGAGGGGGGCGAGCGCGCGGGACCATCGCGTCTCCGGCAGGTGCCGCAGCTCGTCGGCGAGCTTCAGGAGCCAGGCCCATCCGTAGGGGCGCTCGAACCCCCGCGCGGTCGGGGCGGCGAGATAGGCGCACTCGCCGGCGATCTTCCCGTCCGTCAGCTGCCGATCGAACAGGGCGCGGATCGCGGGCGCCTCGGCGCTGTCCGGGAAGCGGCGGAGCAGGCGCGCCAGGAGCCAGTGGCCGTGGACGCACGAGTGCCAATCGTAGCTGCCGTAAAAGACCGGGTGCAGCGTCTCCGGCGTGGCCGCATCCTCCGGTCCCCGCAGCACATGGGCCAGGTGGTTCGGATATTCCCGGGTGACATGCCCGAGCGTCACGACGGCGAAGCGGGCGGCGACCTCTGGGGTCAAGCTGTGGCGCAATGCGGATCTCCCGGCGAGGCGGCGCGAAGCCGGGCCTGGGGCCGCCCGCAGCGTCCCGAGGTCCTGCTTCGCGCCCCTGGATGGGCCGCCTACTTGCCGGGTCCCACCGGCACCGGCACCGGGGCGGGGGGCGGCGCCAGCACCAGCGGACCGGTGATCGGCCGCAGGGCGTCGTTCAGGGGCGCCATCGCGGTGTCGAAGGCGCGCAGGCCCGCGTTGATCGGCGTCACGATCACGCCGACCGGGGCGGCCACGAAGGCGGCCAGGTCGGGGCCGAACGTCTTCTCGGGCCGGGCCGCCTTGCGGACCGGCGCGGGGGCCGCCGCGGCGCCGAGCTCCTTCGCCCCGCCGAGCTCCTTCGCCCCGCCCTGCAGCTGGTTGCGCATCGCCTTGGTGTCGCTGTTGTACTGCGAGTCCTGGCCGCCGAGCTCCAGGCCGGGATCGGGGCGCCTCGCCTGCGCCGCCGCCAGGCCGGGCTCGGCCAGGATCGCCGCCGCCATCACGGCCGCATGAACCATCGTCCTCATCCGCTTGCTCCCCTCGTCTCGATGCGCGCCTCGCGGGCGCCGGGCCGGCGGGATGCCGTCCCGATCCAGTCAGGCGTCGGCTCCGGCCGGCGGATCGCCGGCGATCGTCGTGAGCATCGCCCCGTCCCCGAAGAGGCGGCCGATCGCACGGGCCGCATCCTCTGTCGTGATCGCGGCGATGCGCCGGTTGCGCGCGTCGAGCCAATCGCGCCCCCGCCCCTGGAACTGCAGGGTGAGGAGCAGCTCGGCGATCGACACCGAGGTGTCGAAGTTCAGCCCGTAGGCGCCGATCATGGCGCTCTTGGCCGCCTCCAGCTCGTCCGGGCCGATCCCATCCGAGGCGAGCCGCGCGACCTCGTCGGCGACGACGGCCAGCGTCTCGCCGACCCGCGCGTTGGCGACCGAGGTCGAGATCCTGAGCGTGCAGGCCGCCGCGGCGGCGTCCAACCCCGACCCGATCGCGTAGCACAGGCCACGCTTCTCCCGGACCTCCCGCATCAGGCGCGCGGTGAACGTGCCGCCGCCGAAGCAGTGGTTCACGACCTGCGAGGCCGTGAAGTCCGGATCGTCGAGGCGGATGCCCGGCCGTCCGAGGACGATCGCGGCGTTCGGGACGTCGAGGCGGACGACCTCGCGCTCGCCCAGGCCGGCGAGCGCGACGGGCGGCGTGGCCGCCGCCTCGCCCTCGGGCAGGTCCGCGAAGGCCTTGTCGAGCAACCCTGCCAGCGCCTCCGGGCCGATCGCCCCGACGACGGCGACGAGGAGGCCCGTTCGGGTGAGCATGCGGCGATGCAGGGCGACGACGTCGGCGCCGTCGATCGCCTCGAGGCTCGCGAGGTCGCCTGCGGCCGGGCTCGCGTAGGCGTGGCCGGCAAAGCCGCGCGCGAAGAACGCCAGATGCGCGGTCTGGCCGGCATCGGCGAGGCTCTGCCGCACGCCGGCGGTCGCCGCGGCGCGCACCCGCGCCAGGGGCGCAGGGGCGAAGTGCGGCTCGTTCACCGCGAGCCGCAGGAGCGCGAAGGCCCTGTCCACCGTGCTGGACTGGGTCCGCAGGCGCGCCCGCAGGCCGTCCCGCTCCAGGCCGAACGACAGGCGGATCGCGTCGTCGGCGAGCGCCCGGCCGAAGCCCTCGCTGTCGAGGAGGCCGGCGCCCTCCGTGAGCAGCCGGGCCATCAGCAGCGCGGTGCCCGCCTTGCCCGGCGGGTCGAGCGCGGCACCGCCCCGGAAGCCGATGCTCGCCGACAGGATCGGCAGGGCGTGGTCCTCGAAGAGCCAGGCCTCGATCCCGCCGGGGCTGCGGACCGATCGGACCCGCTCGGCGAGGGAGACGGGGGGGACGTGGATCGTCATGGGATCGCCTCTCGGGGGAGTCGGGCCGCTGCGGCGTCGTCGCGGAGGTAGCCGGACACGCCGGTGCGCCGGTCGAGCGTGAGCAGGGCGGCCCGCAGCGCCTCGGGCGTCACCGCCTCGACGCGGGACACCCAGGCGCCGATGGCCTCGAGGTCGAGCCCGCAGGCGAGGAGGGTGCCGTACCATTGGGCCAGCGACGACTGGCTGTCGCGCTCGTAGAGCGCCGCGGCCACGAGGTGACGCTTGGCCCGGACCACGTCCTCGGCCGCGAAGCCGGACTCGGCGAGCGCGCTCAGGATCTCCTCGACGGCCTCGTCGAGCGCTTCGGGCGTGGTGCCGGATGCGGGCACGCCCGAGATCGACAGCTGCGCCTGCTCCAGCATGTGCGCGCCCGAGTACCCGGCGCCGATCGCCGTCGCGCAGCGGCGCCCGACGACGAGCCGGCTGTGCAGGACGGAGGTCGGGCCGTGGCCGAGGAGGACGGCCAGCACCTCGAAGGCCTCCGCCTCGCCCGGCCGGCCCGTGCCGTAGGACGGCACGGCGAACACCCGCACCATGTGCGGCTGGCGCACCTTGGCGTCGGCGAGCGTGATCCGCCGTTGCGCGCGGACGGGCGGATCCTGCACCCGGCGGCGCTCCGGCGCGGCCCCGGCCGCCGGGATCGCCCCGTAGGCGGCCTCGGCCATGGCGTGCACCCGCTCCGGCTCGGCATTGCCGGCCACGACCAGGATGGCGTTCGACGGCGTGTAGAAGCGCTCGTAGTACGCGAGGGCGTCCGCGCGCCCGAGGCCCTCGATCTCGTGGCGCCAGCCGATCACCGGGCGGCCGTAGGGATGGGCGGGGAAGGCGGCGGTCGCGACGGCCTCGCGCAGGAGCGCGCCCGGGTCCGAGTCGCAGATCATGCCGCGCTCGGCCAGGACCACGTCGCGCTCGCTCGCCACCGCCTCGTCCGTCAGGACGAGGTTGCGCATGCGGTCGGCCTCGTAGGTCATGCAGAGGGCGAGGTGCTCGGCCGGGACGCGCTGGAAGTAGCAGGTGAAGTCGTAGGCGGTGAAGGCGTTCTCCTGGCCGCCCAGCGCCGCCAGCACCTCGGTGAAGTGCCCCGCCGGATGGGTCCGGGTTCCCTTGAACATCAGGTGCTCGAGGAAGTGCGCGATGCCAGACTTGCCCGGCGGGTCGTCGGCCGCGCCGTTGCGATACCAGAGCATGTGCGTGACGATCGGGCTGCGGCGATCGGGGATCGCGACGACCTGCAGGCCGTTGGCGAGCCGGGTGCCGGTCACCGAAAGGCCCGGGGACGCGCCGCCGCCCGGATCGAGGACGGGATCGACGCGATGCGGGCCGGTCGAAGGGATCATGGGCGGGGCCTCGTCGGGAAGCCGCGGTTCGTCCGCGGCGGTCGGAGAGGGGGCGGGCGCGACCGCTCGCCCTCGAGCGGGCACGTGTCGGGCGACGGGGGCCTAGCGGCGGAACACGAGCGGCACCGTCAGGCTGGTGGTGCGGCCGCCGGGCGGCGGCGGGTAGGGGGCGGCCCGGTACATCACCGCCATGGCCTCGGCGTCGAAGGCGGCGTTGCCCGAGGAGGTGACCAGCCTGACGCCGGACGCGCTGCCGCCCGCCCCGAAGGTGACGGCGACCACCGCGACGCCCGTCTGGCCGCGCGCCTCGGACGGGAAGCGCTTGGCCCGCACCATCCTGGCCCGGACCTCGTTCTGCCAGCTCGCCCGCGAGGCCTCGCTCACCGCCGACCCGGCGGCCGCCGCCGCGGTGACGTCGGCCGTCCGCCGATCCGACCGCGGCCCGCCGCCGGCGCGCGCGGCCACGCTCGGCTTCTCCTTGCGCTCGACCGGCTTGCGCGTCTCGACCGGCTTCGGCTTGCGATCGACGGGCTTGGGCTTCTCGACCGGCTTCTTCGGCTTCTCCTTCTCGACCGGCTTCTCGGCCGCCCTCGCCTCGGGCGGCTTCGGAGGCAGCACGGCCTGCGGCTTCACGTCCGGCGGGGGCGGCGGGACGTCGACGACCGGCTCGGGCGCCGGGGGCGGCGGGGCCTCCTCCACCGGCTCGGGCTCGGCCTGGGTGCGGGCGTCCGCGGGCGGCCCGGTGGTGGTGTTGTCGACCTCCGAGCGCGCGGTCACGGCGATCGGGGACAGGGTGATCATCACCGCCGCCGGCATCTCCGGCCAGGCGGGAGGCGGATCGTCCCGGCGGGTCAGGAGGAGGTAGAGTCCCGCATGCAGGCCGAGGGTGAGGCCCGCCGCCGCCGCCCAGCCGAGGATCCGCCCGGGCGACCGGGTGCGGCTCAGCGCCTCCCGGCGCAGGCGCACCGCCTCGACGGCGCGCACGAAGGCTTCCGGCGGCGGGTGGATCATGGCTGCCCCCCGCCGACGTCCTCGAGGCCCACGAGCCCGACCTTGAGGTAGCCCGCCGCCCGCAGGAGGTTCATCACCCCCATCAGCTCGCCGTAGGGCACGCCCCGGTCGGCGCGCAGAAAGACGCGCTCGTCCTTGTTGCCCTTGGTCGCCGCGTCGATGGCGCCGCCCAGGGCGGCCCGATCCACCGCGTCCTCGCCGAGCGCCACGGTCAGGTCCGACCGCACGCTGACGAAGACGGGCTTGTCGGGACGGGCCTGCTGGGGCGCGCTCGCGGTCGGCAGCTCGACCGCGACGTCCACCGTCGACAGGGGGGCGGCGACCATGAAGATGATCAGCAGCACCAGGATCACGTCGATGAACGGCGTGATGTTGATCTCGGCGTTCTCGGCGAGGTCGCCGTTGGCGTGGGATCCGAGCCGGACGGCCATCGCGCTACTCCGCCGCCACGCGCAGCCGGGCGGCCTTGCCGGGCGCCGGGAAGGTGCCGGCCTCGCGCCGGTCGAGGTCGCGCGACAGGTGCCGCATGATCAGGGCCACCGCGTCGGTCGCCAGCATGCGGTAGGCGACGACGCTGCGCGCGAGCCCGTTGTAGATCACCACGGCGGGGATCGCCGCGACGAGGCCGATGCCGGTGGCGAGCAGCGCCTCGGCGATGCCGGGGGCGACCACCGCGAGGTTGGTGGTGTTGGAGTTCGCGATGCCGATGAAGCTGCGCATGATGCCCCAGACCGTCCCGAACAGGCCGACGAAGGGGCCGACCGAGCCGATCGTGGCCAGGATGGAGATGCCGACCGCCATGCGCTTGGCGGCGGCCGCCTCGATCCGCTCGAGGGCGATGGCGACGCGCTCCTTGATGCCCTCGCTCGGCAATCCCTGGGAGAGGGCGAGCTCCTCCTCGGTCTCGACGAGGAGCTGCGCCCCGAGGCCGTGCCGGACCTGACGGGCGGCGTCGTCCAGGCTCGTCGCCGCGCGGATCGCCGCGAGCTCGCCCGCAGGCGGCGCTTGGCCAGGAGAAGGCCCAGCGCCCGGGCGAGCAGGATCGTCCAGGTCAGGACCGAGGCCGCGGCGAGCAGCACCATCACGCCCTGCACCACCGGGTCCGCGTTCAGGAACATGCCCAACGGCGAGAGGTCGCGGTGCGGCTTGGCCGCCGGGGCCGGCGATGCCCCGGCCGCCGGCGGCGCGGCGGCCGCCTCGGGCTTGACCTCCACGCCGATCGTGGCCGGAAGTACCTCCACGGTCGGCGCCGCAGGCGACGCGACGGCGTCGGAGGCGGGGACAGGGCCTTGCGCCTGCACCGGCAACGACCAAAGCGCCGCCAACAGACCGAACGTGCTGGCGATCCGCCCTATCGTTGCTCTCGCCCGGCCCCCGGTGCGATGGCTCGTCAGTATGCGCATTATCTCGTCCCCCTGCAGCCAGGAACACGTCGGTCCCACCTGTTCTGACGGACGAGGCTGGAAAAGCGACAGCTCGGTGACGCAGTTTTCGAGGGTTCGTGCATGCCGGTGCGCAGCACCCGGGTGACGCCGACGTAGCGGTCCGCGCGGTGGTGGACAACGAGCACGCCGTTCATCACGATCGCGCCGAGGACCGAGAGGACGAGGTTCTGGGCCGGCAGAAGGCAGGAGCCGGCCGCGAGGATCGCGAGGTCGCAGGCCATCTGGACCCCGCCCGCGCGCAGGCCGTAGCGTGCCTGCAGGTAGACCGAGAGCATGCCGATGCCGCCGAGGCTCGTGTCGTGCCGGAACAGGCACAACAGCCCGACGCCAATCAGGGCGCCGCCCGCGACCGCTGCGAAGGTTGGATCGATGGCGGCGATCTCGAGCCAGCCGGCAGCCTCCCGCGCGACCACGGATTCGAGCGTCACGGCGAGCAGCGTGCGCAGGACGAAGGCGCGTCCGCTCGTGCGCAGGGCGAACCCGTAGAAGGGCAGGTTGAGGAGGAACAGGCCCAGCCAGAGGGGCACCGGGCTGATGAAGGCCAGCACCTGCGCGAGGCCGACGACCCCGCCCACGAGCAGCGCAGCCCGGGCGTAGAGCACCACGCCGAAACTGGCCAGGAGCGTCCCGACCAGGATCCCGAGCCCATCCTCCAGGACGCTATGACGGCGGGCGGGTCCTGCCTGCATCGGTTCAGGCATGTGCGGAGCTCCGAGGGGGCGTCGCGGGCGTCGGCCCGGCCGGCCCGACGCCCGCGAGGAAGGCGGCCATGGCGCGCATCGGCTCGCGCAGGTCGAGGCCCCGGGCCGAGACCCATGCGTCGTCGAGATGCGTGCTGCGGTAGCGCTCGCCCGAATCGCACAGCAGGGTGACGACCGAGCCGCTCTCGCCGCGCGCCGCCATCCCGTCGATCACCTGCGCGCAGGCCCAGAGATTGGCGCCCGTCGAGCCGCCGCACGAGCGCCCCAGCACCTCCGCCAGCACCCGCGCCGCACCGAGGCTCGCCGCATCCGGCACCGCGACCCAGCGGTCGATGAGCTGCGGCAGGAAGGACGGCTCCAGCCGGGTCCGGCCGATGCCCTCCACGACCGAGCACGGCCCGCGGGCGGAGGTCACCGCGGGATCGGCGAGGTGGCGGTGGAACACCGAGGCCTCGGGGTCGGCGAGGCAGAGGCGCGTCGGATGGCCCCGGTAGCGCAGGTAGCGCGCGATCGTCGCCGAGGTGCCGCCCGTCCCCGCCCCCACCACGATCCAGGCCGGCACGGGGAAGCGCTCCCGCGCCAGCTGGCCGAAGATCGATTGCGCGATGTTGTTGTTGCCCCGCCAGTCGGTCGCCCGCTCGGCATGGGTGAACTGGTCCATGAAGTGGCCGCCGGTCCTGGCCGCGATCCGCGCGGCCTCGGCGTGGACCGCGGCGGGATCGTCCACGAAGTGGCTGCGGCCGCCGAAGCGTGCGATCTGCGCCACCTTCTCGGCCGCGGTGGAGGCCGGCATGACCGCCACGAAGGGCAGCCCGAGCATCTGTGCGAAGTAGGCTTCCGAGACGGCGGTCGAGCCGCTCGACGCCTCGACGACGGTGGTGTCGCGCCCGATCCAGCCGTTGCACAGCCCGTAGAGGAACAGCGAGCGGGCGAGGCGGTGCTTGAGGCTGCCGGTCGCGTGGGCGGATTCGTCCTTCACGTAGAGGTCGATCCCCGCCCGGCCGGCGAGCGGCACGCGCAGCAGGTGCGTGTCGGCGCTGCGTGCCGCTTCCGCGCCCACGGCGTCGAGGGCGTCCCGCAGCCAGCTGCGGTCCAGGGTCGGGCGGTGCCCGTCGATCGAAGGTTCCTGCATCGGGCCGCGCGCTCAGGCGGCCTGCGCGGCGGGCGAGCGGCGGAAGCCGTCGCCGTCGCGCGGCACGTCGATCCGGCGTGCATGGTGGGCGATCAGGCTGTCGCGGTGGCCGATCGAGATCAGCGTCGTTTGCGGCAGCCGCCGTTTCAGGGTCTCGTAGACCTGGCGCTCCAGCGCCGGATCCATCGCCGAGGTCGCCTCGTCGAGCAGCAGCCAGTCGGGCGTCGCCAGCAGGGCGCGCGCGATCGCGACGCGCTGCCGCTCGCCGCCCGACAGCGTCTGCGACCAGTTCTCGTCGCGGTCGAGCGATGCGGCGAGGTGGCCGAGGCCCGCGTCGCGGAGCGCGGCGGCCACCGCCTCGTCCGCGAAGGCGTCGGCCGGCGCCGGGTAGCTCACCGCCGCCCGCAGCGAGCCGACCGGGAGGTAGGGCGCCTGCGGCAGCACGAGGAGGCTTGCCCCCTCCGGCAGGCTCATCCGCCCGCTCCAGTACGGCCAGATCCCGGCCATCACCCGGAACAGCGTCGACTTGCCGGTGCCGGACGGCCCGGTGATCAGGACGTTCTCCCCGGGCACGAAGCGCAGCGACAGGCCCTCGGCCAGGGCGGTCCCGTCGGGCAGGCGGATGGCGGCCTCCGCCAGCGCGATCGCCCCGTCCCGGCCGACCTCCACGCGGCCGCCCCCCGGCGCCGCCATGCGGTCGAGGGCGTCGTCGAAGCCGGACAGGCGGTCGATGACGGCCTTCAGCGCGGCGAGGCTCGTGAACCGCGCGGAGAAGAAGGTCAGCGCGGCGGACACCGACCCGAACGCGGCGGCGGCCTGGCTGAGGTCGCCCAGCGTCACCTGATGCGTGAGGAACAGGGCGCCGAGCGCGATGTAGGGCAGATTGTGGCTCAGCAGCGTGCAGGTCAGCTGGAAGAGCGCGAGGCCGGCCGTCATCACGATGATCGCGTAGGCGTTGCGCTGCACGTGGCCGAACAGCCGGTCGGCGATGCCGGCTTCGGTGCGCCCGCCGGCCATCAGGGCGATCTGCTCGCCGTACTCGCGCAGGCGCGCGAGGCCGTAGCGGTAATCCGCCTCGACGTGCTGGCGGCGGAAGGAGAGCGGGATCAGCGGGCGGCCGATCGCGATCGTCACCGCCGTGATCACCACCGCGTACAGGACCGCGGCCCAGAGCAGCAGGCCGGGGACGACGATGTCCGGCCCGAACGGGCGCAGCTTGTCCGAGAGCTTCCAGAGGATCAGGGCGTAGGCCAGGAACGAGCTGAACGTCGCGATCACGCTGAAGGTGAGGTCGACGACCCCGGAGCCGCCGCCCTGGCCCCCGTCGATGAAGAGCGGAACGTCCTCCTGGATGCGCTGGTCCGGGTTGTCGGTCCCGGGGCCGGCGAGCCCCATCCGGTAATGCGCGCCCGTCGCGATCCAGCGCCGGGTGTAGTCCGCGCTCATGCTCCGGCGCCAGCGCACCGCCAGGAGCGCGGTCAGGATGTGATGCAGCAGGTAAAAGCAGAGGTAGGGCAGCAGCCAGAGCGGCATCGTGACGAGGAGCGTGTGCCAGAAGGTCGGGCCGTCATAGGCCTGCAGCGCGTCCATGAAGCGCGACGAGATGAGGAGCGTCTGGATCTGGAAGACGACGACGACCTGGTTGAGGAGCACGATCACGACGACGCCGACGCGCGCGAGCACCCGGTCGGGGATCGCGAGGCGCCGGCCGAGGATGCGGATGTGCGTGCGTTCCGGCGACGCGAAGAAGCGGTCTGCGATCGCGAGCGCCCGGCGCACGACCGGGAGGCCGGCCAGGGCGCGCAACGCCGCCACCGACAGGCAGAGCGTCATCACCACCGGCTCGGAGACGGTGAGCGCCGGCGGCCGGTCGGCGAGCAGGCCCCCGGCATCGGCGAGGACGTTCAGCGCGAGGACGGCCGCCTCGCAGCCGAACAGGGCCATCAGCACCCGGTGGAAGGCCGAGACGGGCCCCGCGCGGAAGCTCGCCGCGGCGGCGAGGACGAGGAAGCCGGCCAGCAGCCGGTGGGACCCCAGGCCGAAGCCCTCGGCCGAAAGCACCGCCGCGGAGGCGGCGAGAAGGAGGGCACCGAGCCAGATCATGAAATTGTCCTCGACGATTGGTGCCGGCCCGCCGGGCCGGCATGAGCGACCTGCGGGACCTGCTGCGAGAGCCGCGCGTTGCGAACCCGGCCCCGGCCCGCCCGGGCCGAGGGCCCGCGCCCGGCGTCGACCCGACCGCGTCGTCGACGGGGGCGGGGCGCCTGCCGCGGCGTGGCCGTGCGGTCGGTCGCGATGGTCAGAATCGGTAGGTCGCCTGCAGCGTCACGTTGCGGCCCTGGATGGGGGACAGGTAGGTCGTGATCAGGGACGGCACGAGCGAGTACCTGTTCAGGATGTTGTCGACCTTGAGGCTGATCGTATAGTCGGGTCGGTCGTACGAGATCGCGGCGTCGAAGGTGTCGTATCCGCGAATTCGGTATACGGTCGCGCTATTGGGCGTGATCAGGAAGGTGCCGACGTAGCGCACGCCGCCCCCGAAGGTCAGCCCGGCCAAGGGGCCGTCCTGCAGCGTATACGTCCCCCACAGGTTGGCGAGATGCTTCGGCCGGCCATAGAGATTGTAGGCATTCGTATCCTTCCCGGCCTCGAAGGTCTGGCTCGTGAGGCTGGCGATGAGGTTGAGGCCGGGCAGAACCTCGCCCTGGGCCTCGATTTCCATGCCCTTGCTGTTCTGGCCCCCCACGAGGATTTTGCTCTGCCCGCTCGGATCCGCCGGATCGTTGATCGCGACGTTCGTGCGCACGAGATCGTAGAACGACGTCGTTAGGTTGAGGCGCTTGTCGAACAGGGCAAAGCGCGCACCAACCTCGGCCAGATCCCGTTGTTCGGGCGGCAGCACGTTGCCGGATATGTCTACGCCTGTATTGGGAGAATATCCGTCGGACCGATTGCCGTAGACGGTCATCCAGGACGTGACATCGAACGCCGCTCCGGCGAGCCAGGACGGGCCGTCGCTGGTCGACGCGCTCGAGGTCGATCGCTTGACCCTGGGGATCGAGGTTGTCGACGAGGAGTCGAAGGCGTCCTGCCGGACCGATCCAAGGATGTGAAGCCGATCATCGAGCGTATCGACCTTGTCGAGGATGTAGATTCCCTGCGTCGTGTTCATAGTCTTGGTGATGCTGAGCGGAACTTCGTTCGGCGTCCGCCTTGGGAACTCGGGCAGCCCCGTCGCCAGATTTGCTGTGAAGCTGTCGAGTTCGCGGCCGGAGTTACTGTGAGAATTCAAGTAATCGTAGCCGAACTTTAGTGTCTGCTTCGCAAATTCGCTCTCGTATTTCATGGTTACGTCGAAGCGGTCGGTGAGGCTCAAAACTTTCGAGTCGGATCCATTGCGCACAAATGACAAGGGGCCGGAGAGAGATCTGATATTTCCCGCAGTAGAAAGGGTCGGTACATGGATGGAGTACCCGATGTCGGACCATTCGAAGCTGTTGTTCAGCGTGACGTCCATGCCGAAGATGCGCCCGACATCGTAGGACTGCTTCGTGGACAGGGTCAGGTTCTCGGTGGTGCCGCCGAAGTAGTCGTTGCCGATCGGCACGCCGCGCCGCGGCTCGACGATCGGCGCTACGGCTCTCGAAGCGAGGGCCGGGATGAACGCGAAGGTCCCAGGTGCGATCCGCGCCTGGGAGTAGCGCAGGTCGCCTTGGAGCGTCAGGTCCTGGCCCTGCCAGCGGACGCTCGGGGCGACCAGGATCTCGTGCGGATCCTTGTATCCGGCGTAGGTCTGGTCGGCGTGGTTGCCAGAGGTGACGAAGCGGTACGTCGTGCCCTCCAGCCCTTCGACGCGCCCGCCGAGGTCGGCGGCGATGGTCTTGTAGTTGTAGGAGCCGTAGCGGACGGTGAGGTTGCGGATCGTCTCGCTGGTCGGCTGCTTCAGCGCCACGTTGACGAGGCCGCCGAGGTCGCTCACGCCGTTGAGGATCGAGGTCGGTCCCTTCAGCACCTCGACCCGCTCGACGGCATCGATCGGCACCTGATCGATGCCGCCGTTGGGAATGCCGTTGACGTTGTACCCGGCCCCGGAGAAGCCGCGGATGGTGAAGGTCGGGCGGCCGATGCCGCTGCCTGCGGGAGAGAGATTGACGCCAGCGACATTGTGCACCGCGTCGGCCGTCGAGGTGACGACCTGGGATTCGAGCACCTTCTGCGTCACGGTCGAGACCGAGATCGGGATCTCGCGGGCCGGCGCGTCGCCGATGCGGATGGTTTCGCCCGCATCCCCCGGCTGGAAGCCCTGGTCGCCGTGCGAGCCGCCGGGGATGCCGCCGGCATCGGTGACGTCGATCGCGGCGAGGTCGGCACCCGCCGGCACCCCGGCCACGGGACCCGACGCCGCGCGGATGGTGAGGCTGCCGCCGGCGCCGGGCGCGACCTGCAGGCCGGTGCCCGCCAGCGCCTGGCCCAGCGCCGCCTCGACCGACTCGCGCCCGCTGATCGGCCCGGCCATGCGCCCCCGGGCGAGAGTGGCCGGGAAGACGATCGGCCTGCCGGCGGTGCGCGCGATGCGGGTGACGACCTCCGCGAGGTCGCCGCGCGGCACGTCGAAGGCATAGACCGTCTGCGCCTGCGCCGGCCGGCAGCCGCCGGCCAGGGCGAGCGCCAGGGCCCCCGCCGAGACCGCGCCGCGCACGTGTCGTCCCACCCCGCCGAAAGTGTTCGCCGCCATCGTTGGCCCCCGCCTTTTCAACCCTCTTGCCGAGCCTGACGGACGAGCCCGCGAAACCGTCAGCGCTCCGCGAAATATTTCGAGGCCGGGGCGGAACCTTTTTGCGCGGCGCCGGGCGGATGGCCGCTGACGCTTTGCCGATCTCGTCCGTCATCTCTGGCAGGTGGACAGAGGCCGCCGAACGCGGGAGCGCCCGGCTTCCGGCCGCCGAGACCGAAGGGAAGATCCATGTCGAACACCGAGTTGCTCGTCGGCGACGTTGCGCCGAAGCTCCAGTTGGGCCCATTCCTCAAGGGCGAACCGGTCGAGGCCGCCGTGCCCGGGACGGTCGCGGTCGTCGAGTTCTGGTCGCCGACCTGCGGCCCGTGCGTGGCGAGCATTCCGCACCTCACCGCGCTCCAGGCAGCCCACCCGGAGGTCGTCGTCCTCGGCGTCGCCCTAGGTCCGTCGGAGCGGGTCAAGGACTTCGTGCACGGGCAGGGCGAGGCCATGGCCTACCGGGTGGCACTGGACGCGCCGCGCGCGGACGGAGAGGCGGGCGGCTCGAGCTACCAGGCCTGGTGCGAGGCGTCGTTTCGGAAAGGCATCCCGGCATCCTTCATCGTCGACCGCGGCGGGAGGATCGCTTGGATCGGCCATCCGATGGAGCTCGACGAGCCCCTCGCGACCGTCCTCGAGGGGCGCTGGGACCTGGCCGCCAAGGCCGAGGCGTACCGGGACATGATCGTGCGCACCAAGACGCGCGAAGCCGCGCGGCTGCAGGCGGAGATCATGCGGCACGCGCGGGCCGGGGACCGGGCCGCCATGCTGCGGACCTATGACGAACACTTCGCGGCCGATCCCGAGCTCGAGCGGGTCGAGGGCAACGCCAAGCTCAGATTGATGTTCTGGGAAGGACGGCCCGACATTCTCGACTACGCGCGGCACCTGATCGCGGCGTCTCCCGGCGACGACAAGGCCCACTTTCAGGTCGGATCCATGCTGCGCCGCTCCGTGCAGGGCGACCTCGAGGCCAAGAAGCCGGTCGATCCGTCGATCGCCGCCTTCGCGGTCGAGGCCATGCTGCAGGCGGAGCACGCCGTCCTGGCCCGGAGCGACGGCGCGGGTGAGCGGGTCGAGGCTCTGGCAACCCTCGCGCAGGCGCTCCTGACCGCGGGGCAGGCCGACGCGGCGCAGGCCCGCGCCCGCGCGGCCCGCGACCTCGCCGAGACGGCGGGCCTGGCACCAGAATGGTTGGCCGGTACCGACGCGCTGCTGGAGCGCTGCGCCGCCGCGGCCTCCGCGGCCGCTGCCGCGCCGATGCCCGAGATGGTCTGCGCGGACGGCGTCTGCCGGATCGGCCCGGCCTGACCGCGGCGGCTCGCCGTCCCGGCACCCGGTCCGGGCCGGCGTTCGGCCGGCGGACAGGCGGTCCGATCCGCGAGACCCGCGCCAGGGGGAGCCCAGAGCGATGTCGAAGGTGGAAGTGTTGCTGGGCGATCCCGCTCCGGGGTTGAGCTTCTCGGCCTTCGTCAGGGGCGAGCCCGTCGCGGGCGTGCCGCCCGGCCAGGTCTCGATCGTCGCGTTCTGGTCCCCGGCCTGCCCGGTGTCCCGGGCCAGCCTTCCCTGCCTGACCGCGCTCCAGGCCGCCCATCCCCAGGTCGCCGTCCTGGCCGTGGCCCTCGGCCGGCCGGATGCCGTGCGCTGCCTCGTGCGTGCGCAGGGGAGCGCCGTCCGCTACGCGGTGGCGATCGACGCGCCGCCCGCGCCGGGAGACGTCTACGGGCCGACATACCAGGCGTGGTTCCACGCCTCCTACCAGTCGGGCGTGCCGAAGGCCTTCATCGTGGATCGCGACGGGCGCATCGCCTGGATCGGGCCGCCCCTGCGGCTCGCCAAGCCGCTCACGGCCGTCGCCGCCGGGTCCTGGGACCTCGCGGCCGTGGCCGAGGCGCACCGCGACGGGCTCGCGCGGGAGAAGGTCCGCGAAACCCGGCGGATGCACGCCGCGCTGACCGCGTGCGGGCGGGCGGGCGATCTCGCGGGCGTCCTGCGCGTCTACGACGAGACCTTCGCCCTGCACCCCGACCTCGAGCCCCGGTGGGGGTCGGGCAGGCTCGGGCTGCTTCTCGCGATGGGCCGCCCCGATGCGCTGGCCTACGCGCGCTGGCTGACCGCGTTCGACGCCGGAGACGGCGAGGTGCTGCTGCGCGTCGGCGCGGCGCTCGTCGGCGCGCTGGACTTCGCCGCGATCCGGGGCGCCCCGGCCGATGCGGCGCGCATCGCCCTGGCGCTCGACGTCCTCGACCGGGCCGAACACGCCGCCGGGCCCGATCGCGCCGCGCGCATCGCGATGCGGATCCACGAGGCCCTCGCGACGGTCCTCCTCACCGCTGGCCGCTCGCGCGAGGCGCTGGCCCGCGCCTGTGCCGCCCGCGCGGGGGCCGAGGCGGCCGGCATGCCGGCCGTCGTGCTCGGGCAGCTCGACGCCCTGGTCGAGCGCTGCCTGGACCGCCCGCGCTCGCCCCGCCCCTGCGGCTCGGCCGCGCCGGCCTCCCGACGCGGCGGCACGGGCGATCCCGATGATCGCCCCCCGCTCACGGAAGACTCGTGAGTCAGGACCGCCCGCGCCCGCCTCGGCCGCGCACCGGCAGATATGATGGGGCGGGTATCGGCCTGTTGCGCTTCGGCGGGTCACGATGGCCACGACCGGCCGGATCGCGGCAGCGCTGCGCCTGATCGGCAAGCGGCGAGGTGGACCTGGGCGGCGGGCCCGATGCGCGTTCGGGGCATCCCCCTCGCCGGTCAGGACCAGGAGCCGATCTGTCCGGAGCGGCACGGAGGCCGGGCGCGGCCCAAAACCCTCGGTCGAGGCTGCATCGCGGTGACGGGCGTCTCGCTCGGTCCGCGGAGCCGACGTCAGCTGTCGCGAGGCCGCAGCGTGACCCAGTATCCGGCGATGCGGTTGATCGACAGCCCGAGCGATTCGGCGAGGGCGTCGAGGGTATCGCTCGGATTGACCAGCGAGAACACGCCCGTGGCATGCAGCGACGTCACCGCGGGATCGAGCCGGATCACGCCCGGGAAATAGGGCCGGATGCCGTCGACGATCGAGCCGAGCGGCCGGTCCTTGGCGACGAGCAGCCCGTCGAGCCACGCGGTCGCGCTCTCGATGTCGAAGGCGCGTCGGCGGACGAGTCCGCCGGCAAACTCGATCTGCTCCCCCCGGCTCAGGCCGTCCCCGGCGCCGCCCCTCCCGACGCGGGCGGCGCCTTCGAGGCCCGACAGCGTCAGGACGCCCTCGCGCCTCTCGACGAGGAACGTGCCCGCCTCCGTGTTCAGGGTGACGTCCTCGACCTGGGCATGGAACGGGACGGAGCGCGCGGCGACGCGCATCAGCACCTTGCCGTCGAGGAGTCGCATGGCGCGCAGCCCCGGCTCGTACTGGAGGTCGACCGCGGTCCGAGGCGACAGCACGAGCTCGCTTCCGTCCACGAGGGTCAGGCGCTTCTGCTGCGCCGTCAGCGTGACCTGATCCGCCAGGATGTGGTTCAACGGCAGGAAGCGATCCGTCAGCGCGAGCCCGGCCGTGCCGATGCCGAAGACGCCGGCGAGGCTCGCGAGCACGGTCCGGCGTGACTGCCGCCGCTGCATGAGCCGCTTTGTCACGCTGCCGCGCACCAGACCCTGGCGAGCGGCCACGCCGCAGGGCAACAGACTTTCCTGAAGGCGGATCCAGACGCTCTCGTTGCGTTGATCCGCGTGCAGCCACGCCTCGAACTCGCGATACGCCTTCTCGGACATCTCGCCGGAATTGACCTCCACCATCCAGGCGATGGCGGCCTCGGCCCGCGGGTCGTCGAGCATCGTCGCCGCCGTCATGAGAACCGCGTCTCCCGCGCCGCGGCCGTCCCGATTCCTGCGTCGGCACACAGGGCGGCCCGGAGGCCCTGCGCCACGTACTTCCTGACCATGCTGACGGAGACTTTCAGCTCCGCGGCGATCTCGGCATAGGGCAGCCCGTCGATCTGGCTCATCAGGAACGCGGTGCGGGCCTTCGTCGACAGCCGTGCCAGCATGACGTCGATCGCTCTCAGGGCCTGCACGACGATGAGGCGCTCCTCCGCGGAAATCTCCAAGGCTTCCGGCATCAGGGCCAGCTCCGCCTCGTAGGCGCGCTGGAGGTCGTTGCGGCGTCGCGCATCGAAGATGAGGCGACGCGCGATGGTGGTCATCATCGCGCGCGGCTCGCGCACGGAACCCGCTCCCGGCATCTGCAGGAGTGCCAGGAACACGTCGGAGGCGAGGTCCTCAGGCGGCACGACGGTCCAGCGCTGCCGGCCGAGCCACTTCATCAACCAACCGTTGTGCTGTCTGAACAGGCCGTCCATAACGGAGTTGTTTTGGCGTACAGAGGCCACACCCATAGATTCAACTCCAAGTCGACGCTGCCGAAGCACTCAGGCGACCGCAAAACTCATCGAACCGATTGTTCTACCTATATACCCGCGGTTGTACGCGTGGAAAATCTTTCGCCCATGTTTCTGTGTAGCAGATCCCATGCCAGACTCGAGTCTTCCGGCTTGCCGAGGTGATCTCGTGATCCGATTTCGGCCGATCATAGCGTGATGTGTTGTGATTGGGCCGCAATCTGAACGACCGAGTCGCGAGATGGCCTCGGCGTTCGGATGGACACTGACCGAGCGGGGGACCAGCACTCGTTCGCAAGGATCGAGTCCTCGGCGTCGCCCAAGCCGTACCGCGACTTCGGCCAGGATTGCAGGACGATGATGGATAGCCGCGACAGCGTCTACCGCTCTCCTGCGCTGTCCGCGGCATCGAGACGGCCGGGTGCGACTTCCGCACCTCGAGAAACCGAGACCGTCGATCCACTCGGTAGGTCAGGCTCCGCCTCGAAAACGGGCAGTTTGCCCCGACGACCTGCGACAGCAATTCACCGCCCGACGCGTCGGTGCCGAAGACATCGAACGATCGATGGAAGTCTCCGGTTCTCTCGGCAGGTCGATGTTCCGCCGGCCTTGCGCGAAGGCGGTGGCCGTGGGGCCGAAGACGGACTCCATTTCGATGACGGCCTTTGCGACTATCGATCCGCGTGAGCTGGCGGTGATTCGGCCTGATCCGAGCCGATCTCAAGCTCGGCCGGGTCCGAGGTTCCCCCATCGGGGCGATCATCAATGCTGGAAGGCCGACTCGAAGATGATCCGGGCCCGGGTGAAAGCGCTCGGCGATTTGGACCGCCGATCGGGCTGACGCCCCATCTTGAGGCACAAGATCTTCCGGGGCAGTCGCGCATTCGTGAGCTTGCCGGCGAGGCTCCGGCAGATCCCGCTTTCCCAAAGTGATCCAGACGTCCTCCCGCCCGGCTCGGTCCGAAGGCCGCCGGCGAGGTCGATGGAACGGCGGTGGCAACGGCGTCGTGGGACTCAAGATACTTCAGGTTATGCGATCATCGTCGCGCCGCCCAAGCTAAGATTTGCTACCTAGGTTCTTGTCCTATCACGGTCCGTTGCTGAATTGACCGCGTGTTAAGAGCGGACGCCCCATGAATGATCTCGATCGGATGGGCCGGAATAAGCTCCGCGGCGGCCGAATGCTGAGAAGGTGCGATGTTCCGGGCGGTGATGCGGAGGTTCCGGTCCGGTGCCGCTCTCAGCGACGAGCGCGGCGCCGCTGCCGTCGAGTTCGCGATGACGGTCGTCCCGTTTCTCGGGTTCGTCTTCGCGATCCTTCACGTCGCCCTGTATCATTTCGCGCTGCAATCCCTCGACGCCGCGACGCGCACCGCCTCGCGCCAGGTCATGACCGGAGCGGTGCAGTCCCAGGGGCTGACCGCCGACCAGTTTCGCACCACCCTGCTCTGTCCGGCACTAAGGATTCCGCTCAGCTGCGCCAACATCGTCGTGAGCATCACCAAGGTCTCGAGCGCCCCTGCGGCACCGAACATCGCCCCCTTCATCCGATCCAGCATTCCGGCGCTGGTTCCGGTCAATCTCGACAGCAGCAAGAGCACCTACTGTCTCGGAATATCCGGAGATTATCTTTTCATCGATGTATCTTATAGCTTCATCAACATAGGGGCATTCATTCAATCCGTCTTCGGCGATGTCGTGAAGAATTCGGTCGTCCTGCGATCGACGAACTTCATCTACAACGAACCCTTCCAATCCGCGACCGGAAGCTCGCAGTCGTGCTAGGGAAAGCCCGGTTCGGATCGCATCTCGGCCAGCTTTGGCGCATCGCGGGCCGCCACGGCGTTGCCGACCCGTCCCGGCCGGCGTCCCACGGCGAGCGTGCCTTGCGATGACCCTGGCCGAACGCGTGTCATCGTCGGTGCGGTGCTGGTCCCGACGCGGCGTGTGGGCCTGCCGGAGGGGTGTCTCAGCGGTCGAGTTCGCCCTGATCGCCCCCCTTCTGATGGTGCTCTTCATGGGGGCCGTCGACATCAGCCGCGCCGTCACCGCCGCGAACAGGGCCGGCTACGTTGCCGACTCGATCGGCGAGCTCGTCTCGCAGGCGACCACGACCCTGACCGAGGCGCAGATCTCGGGGATCATCCAGAGCGCACCGCTGATCGATGCGGACATCCTGGCCTACGGCCGGCAGATCGGAAGCACCAACCTGCCCGCGCTGGTCAACCTGACGATCTCCAGCGTCAGGTTCTCGAAGACCGACGCGACCTGCGTGGCGAACTGCATCTACTTGGCATCGACCGTGTTCAGCCGTGCGCTGGCCGGCAGCGTGAGGCCGTGCGGCCTGCTTCTGACCGCGCCGGACAGCGCCGCCACCACGCCGGCGACGTTGCCCGCCTCGACCTTCGGTCCCGTCTCGCTCGTCGTCGTCGATGTCGCGGTCTTCTTCCAGCCGATCTTCCTGAAGGGCTTTCCGTTTCCCGGGACGTTCCGACGATCGTCCTATTTCCGGCCGCGGCAGGTCACGCAGGTCAATGCGGCGACCAACTGCCCCGGTTCCTGAGAGAGAAAAGTCCTTTCGCATGTCGCCTCGATCCGCCCTCTGGAGATCATGCCGTGGCGTTGGACGCTCCGTCGCGGCCTATCGCTCGGATCGGCGCGGCAACATCGCGCTTCTCTTCGGGCTGCTCCTCCTGCCGCTGATCGGCACCACGGGGCTCGCCATCGATTACGGGCAGCTGCTCACCGCCCGGACCACCTGCCAGACCGCCGCCGACGCCGCCGCCCTCTATGCCAGCGGCGTCGCCAAGGCGCTGATCCAGCAATCGGACGGCAGCGCCGCTTCGGTCGCGTCCGCCAAGACCGAGGCGCAGACCCGTGCGACGGGCCTGTTCAACGCGCACGTGGCGCGGATGACCAACGTCATCGCGACGGGCGGAACCGTGACCGTCGCCAAGGTCGGCCAGCGCATCGACGCGCTGGCGACGTTCAACGTCGCGACCAGGACGTCGTTCGGCGGCATCTTCGGCGTCCGGAGCATGAATGCCTCCGGCTCCGCGAAATCCTCGGCCTCGATGCCGCTCTATACCGATCTCTACATGGCTCTGGACGTGTCGCAGTCGATGGGCCTGGCCTCGACCACGGCGGGAGCCAAGAGCCTCTTCACCCTGATCAAGACGATGGAGAGGAACGCCGGCAACTCGGGCGCCACGGGCTGCGTCTTCGGCTGTCACGTCGTGCAGACCGGCAGCAGGCTGGCGAGCAGCTATCAGTCCATCGCCGGCAGCGCCGTTCCACCGATCACCCTGCGCATCGACGTCCTGCGCAATGCCGTGAACAAGACCATCTCCACGGCCCAGAGCGACGCCCTCGCCGCCGGCACCAGCAACTACCGGATCGCGCTCTACACGACGGGCCTCTCATCCGCGAACGGAACGACCTACAGCCTCAATCAGCTGGCGGCGCTCAGCTCGAACTGGAACGGCCTGTCGGCCGCGGCGGCGAACATCGACCTGGGCCCGAACAACGGTGGCGGAACAGGCGACAGCTACCTCAAGGAGCCGCTGACCGATCTGCTGACGAAGATCCCGACGAGCGGCGACGGAACCAGCCAGGCGACGTCCCGCGCCTACGTCATCATCATCACCGACGGCCTGCGTGACGTGAAGGGTTCCTCCTGCACCTCCGGGCATTGCACCGCGGCGTTCGATCCGGCCGTTTGCCAGAGCTACAAGAACAAGAACATCACCGTCGGGGTGATCTACACCACCTACCTGCCGATCCTGGCCGATCCGACCACGGGAAGCTCGGCGCTGGATGGCAACTATCAAAGCCTGGTCCAGCCCTACGTCTCGCAGATCGCGCCGAACCTGCAGGCCTGCTCCTCGCCGGGCTGGTATGCCGAAGCCTCCGACGGGCCGTCCATCGATGCGGCGCTGGCGAAGATGTTCGGGCAGACGACCATGCAGCCGCAAATCACCAACTGATGCCGACACGCGACGCGGACGGGCGTGAAGCCTGGCGCCGCGACTTACGATGCTGCTTTGCGCGCGACCGCCGCGGGAACGCACCATCCGCTCATGCCGATCGGTGTCGATCATGACCAAGGGCGCCCGGCGTACAGACCGATCGACGCGATCTTTCAAGGCTTGTCGAAGAGCTTGTTTCGGGCCTCGCATCAGCGATCGAGCGGATCGCGGACCGTCCGCTCGCGGAGAGCGCACCCGAATTGATCGCGTCATGCGGCCGGTCGATGCGTGAGAGCGCGACGCAGGGCAAAATCCCGTTGCGAAGGCGTTGCTTCAGGCGATCGTCGATTGCGTCGAGAACGCTGTCCGCATCATTCGCAATCCGGCCGGCCCGGAACCTGTCATCGCCGGCGCTGGCTCACCCGCCGGGCAGATGTTCGCGGTTCGGTAGGGAAGTGGCGCACCCGACACGATTCGAACGTGTGACCTTTGCCTTCGGAGGGCAACGCTCTATCCAGCTGAGCTACGGGTGCTGACCGTGCCGATTTCCTAGCCGATGCCGCTGCGCGGCGCAACGGGGCTGTCGCGGGGTCGAAGGCCGGGGGGATGACGGCGTGGGTCGCCGTTGCCGCGGTCCCACCGATCGGCGAGGCGTCACGGCGCACGTCGCCGTCGCACGTCGCAATCCGCGGCGCTCGGTGCGCATTGCGCCATGGTGCCCCGGGCCGGCGAAGCGGGGGATCGGGGTTCTGCGATCCGAGCGAGGCTTCGCACGCCATCCGGGCAAAGTGTTCGAGCGATACCGGTATCCTCATACTGTGGCCCTAACGGCAGACCCAGCGAAAGGCGGCACGGCCATCTTGTATCGGCCATGTTTCTGACTGTTTCTGGCGGGCATCCGCGCTGCGACGCTCAGCGTGCAACACTGTTCGAAGCGCCGGCGATGCAGACTCGTCTCGACCGACATCATCCTCCCGCCGTCACGGCCCCGACGCATTCGCGGCCGGCAGGCGGCGCCCTGGCGGCCGTGGGCATCGCGCGGCCCGGCGGGGCGCTGGCGAACCTGCAACTCCTGCGGGCGTTCGCGGCGAGCCTCGTCCTGGTGCACCACGTCGCCGTGTATGCCCAGGCGCTGCGGGGTGCCGCGCGGCCGTTCGCGACCCTCGACACCCTGATGGGCGTCTGGGGCGTGGCGATCTTCTTCGCCCTGTCGGGCTTCCTGATGGCCCGGCTCGTCACCCGCGATGCGCCGCTCGTCTTCCTCGCGCATCGGGTCAGCCGCATCTTCCCGACTTACTTCGGGGTGGTGGCGCTGTTCGCCGGCCTGTTCGCGGCGCTCGGCCTGCAGTTCGGCGGCGTGTCCGTGCTCGCCCTGTCCCTCGCGCCCGGAGGCGCGCGAAGCTCGCCCCTCAACGTGGAGTGGACGCTCGCCCTGGAGCTGTCGTTCTATGTCGGCCTGTTCCTCCTGGCCTCGGCCGGGCAGGCGCGGCGCCTCGTTCCCCTCGCGGCCGGCTGGCTCGTCCTGCTGGCGGTCGCCTTTCCGCTGCTGCCGCCCGACAGCCGCAGCCTAATGCCGCCGCCGCTCTACCTGGTGCCGGTCACGGCGGCCTGTGCGCCCTTCGCGGGCGGCCTGCTGCTGCCGCGGCTGATCGCGTCGGGCCGGATGCGTCCGGCGACGGCGCTCCTCGCCCTGCCCTTCCTGGTGCTCTGCGTCTTCGTCGACACGGCGGCCGCGCGCTGGCTCGGTGGCGTCGCCGCGGTGCTGATCGTGGGCGCCGCCGTCACGGCGCCGCCCGTCCGCCGGGTGGGGCCGGTGGCGCGGGGGACGATCGCGCTGGGGGATTGGAGCTACGTGCTCTACCTCGCGCATCCGCCGGTGCTGTTGCTGGCGGGCTGGGCTTGCCCGCCGGACTGGTCGGGGCCTGCCTATGCCGGCGTCTGCCTCGCGGGCTCGCTTCTGGCCGCCACGCTCCTCGGGCCCCTCGACGTCGCGTTCTATCGGCGCGTTCGCGGGCGGATCGACGCTGCGGGTCCGGTCGCGCTGAGGCGGGGCGTGACCGCCTTCCTCGTCGTGTTCACCGGTTGCGCCCTCTGGGGCAGCGCCGAGACGGCGCGGAACGACTGGGCCGAGAGCCGGGCCCGCGCTGCGGTCGCCGCCCTGCCCGCCGCGGCATGGACGTCGCGGGCGGCGGCCGAGGCGGCCATCGCCACGCGAGGCCTCGCCCTGCCCCCAACCCTGCGAACGGCCGTCGAGACGGTGGAGCGCATCTCCCCAACGGAGCTCCTGGTCGGGGCCTACGCGCTGGATCCGGACCAGCCGAGCCGAAGCCTGCATCTCGCCCTGTTCTGCGGCGGGCGCCTCGCCGCCTTGGACAAGCCGCGGCGCTTGCGCCGGGACCTCGCGGCTCGGCCCGGCTTCGAAGCGATGAGCGAGCGGCGGATCGGCTATCGCCTGCGCATCCCTGCCGATTCCTGCAGCCGGGAGAACGCGGTCGCGGCGCTCGTCGACGAGACCGGCCTGATGACGGCGCTCGCCGTCCCGCGAGCCGGGTGGTGATCGGGATCCACGTCGGCGGGGGCGGCGGGCGATGACCGGCATGCGTCGTGGCGATGCCGGGCCCTGGTTCGTCGATTGCATCCGCGTTCCGCCGCGTCGCCGAGCGCGACGCCGCGACCTGTGATCCGAGCCGAGGAGCGCACATGCCGACGCATCACGAGATCCCGGCCACCCCCGACAAGATGGTGCTCGGCTACTTCGACGCTGCGCTGCCGCCGGTGCTCGAGATCGCGTCCGGGGACACGGTCACCCTCCATTCCTTCCCCGCCGGCGGACGCGAGTCGCTGCATCCCGATCCCGCGCGGGTCTCGGCCGAGCACCTCGCGGTGCTCGATCAATGCGTCCCC
>NZ_JAKSXU010000185.1:0-326 GCF_022829325.1 Methylobacterium sp. J-092
GCGCCGGGCGGAGGGTGGGGTGCCTGGTGCGTGGCGGCGGGGCGGTCCTGGCAGCCCCCGAAGGCCGGACTCACCGCAAGGTCATGGGCGTGCCCGGGCCGATCGCGAACCTGGTGGTGTGAGGAGGGGCTGCCGACTCCCCCCTTAAGGGGGGGAGCGTGGCACTCGCAGCGCGCCGGGAGAGGGGAGCGCCATTGCCGGACCCGGCGCTCCCCTCTCCCGGCCCGCGCTGACGCGAGGCCCACCCTCCCCCGCTTAAGGGGGGAGGGAAGAGGCGTGCGATCGCTCGTGGATCGACCGAACGTCGTCTCAGGCCGCGAGCGCCC
>NZ_JAKSXU010000003.1:0-1282 GCF_022829325.1 Methylobacterium sp. J-092
CCCTGGGATGATCGAGGCCGTCGCCAACCGGCATCTCCTTGAGAACGACATCCGGTTCGCACTGGCCGAGGGTCAGTTCCATCTCGCGTACCAGCCCATTATGGCGCTCGCCGACGACACCATCCTGGGCTTCGAAGCGCTTATTCGCTGGCCGCATCCGACGCGGGGGCTCGTCTCCCCGGCGACCTTCATCCCGTTGGCGGAAGAGACGGGGTTGATCCTGCCGATCGGGCGCTGGGTGTTGGAAGAGGCCTGCCGGCAGGCTGTGGCTTGGCCAACTGATCAGCATGTCGCGGTCAACATCTCGGCCGTGCAGTTCCGTTCGCCGATGCTGCTCGCTCATATCACTTCCGCCCTGGCGAAAAGTGGGCTGCCGGCGAGCAGACTGGAGATCGAGCTGACGGAGACGGCACTGGTCGAGGACGGGCCTCAAATTGCGCACACCTTGTTGGCGCTGCGCGAACTCGGCATCAAGATCGCGATGGACGACTTCGGGACGGGGTACTCGTCTCTTGCTCATCTGCGGGACCTGCCGCTGGACAGGATCAAGATCGACCGCAGCTTCGTTGCAGCAGCTTTGGAAGACAAGCATTCGATGGCGGTCGTCAAAGCGATCACGCAGATGGGGCGTGACATGAACATTCTGACGATCGCTGAAGGTGTTGAGGATGCGAACCAGCTCGCCCTTCTAAGAGCGCTCGATTGCGATGCCGTTCAGGGATACCTGATCGGTCACCCGGAACGCTTGATCTCAGTGTTTAAGAATGGTGCACAAGTTCGTGCCGCTTGAGTGATCCCCTGCCGCGGGACAACTCAGGCGATCGACACACAGTTCATATCCCGCGAAGCTTGAGTCTTCGAAGTAGCTGCTAGGGTCCGATACGACGTCTATTACGCCACCTTGGCCGGCGGCATCGCGCCATCGAAGCGCCAGCCATCGAACCCGCTGGTACGCGAGGCGGCGATCGACTTCCTCGATTGGTTCGGCGAGGACGCCATCGCCCTCGGCTGGATGGCCACCTGCCTGTTCGGCCTTTACCCGCCGCTCGGCGTGGGCCGCGTCGACTACTGAGGCCGCCCTTGGATCAATCCCCGCTGTGTCGAGGCGACCGGGGACACCGACATCCGGTGCGGCGACCCGACCTCTGGGCGGGAACGTCTGGGGTCTCCCGTTTGCGGGCGGGCCTGGCAGGCTGGCCGGTAGGCGGCAGGCACGAAAACGTCCACGACGGGGGCGACCGGTCGGGCCGGGGTTCCGTCAGGGCTCGAGGAACCCGTTCGA
>NZ_JAKSXU010000005.1:0-943 GCF_022829325.1 Methylobacterium sp. J-092
ATCATCTCGATGGGCAGCGCATCAAGCTGACCCGCACTGACCCGGACGCGGAGGGCGTGCATCACTTCATCCATGTCGACTCGATAGACGCTGTCGAGAACGGTGAGGTGCGCTTGAACAGGACCGCTGCCGAAGCCAAGGGCGAGTGGGGTACAGCGGAGTAGGCCTAGAGAACGCCATGCGGGAGGGGGGACGCCCTCTCCCGATCTCACAAGTTGTCCGACCCCCTGCCCGATTTAGGCTATGCCTATCCGCTCTGATTGGCTCGGGATGGTAACACCCTTCCCAATCAGCGGCTGACACCTTACCCCCCATATGATCGGCCCCCACGAGGTGGTCCAAGGGTGAAGTTAGTGCACGGTGGGCCGCTCCGCCACGAGTAGCTTGGCCGGCGGAGCTGGTCGGGCGAGCGCAGCCGGCCAAGCGGAGAAGGCCGGCACGAACACCTCCGGTGCCGGCGGCTGGTATTTCAGCGATGCATGCGGGCGCACGCCGTTGTAGTGACGTCGCCAGCTTTCGATCACGACCTGCGCTTCCCTGAGTGTGTAGAAGATCTCGCCGTTGAGGAGTTCGTCGCGAAGCCGTGCGTTGAAGCTTTCGACGTAGCCATTCTCCCACGGTGAGCCTGGCGTGATGTAGGCCGTCTTTGCTCCGACGCCGGTGATCCAAGCTTGTACGATCTTCGCAACGAACTCCGGGCTGTTATCCGAACGGATATGGCCAGGTAGGCCACGCAGGATTAACAGATCCGAGAGCACGTCGATGACGTCGGTTGCCTTCAGCTTTCGGGCGACTCGGATCTCCAGGCATTCATGCGTGAACTCGCTGCGCGGTCCTTCGGTTCGTCGACCACGTCGAGCATCCGGATCTTGCGTCCATCATGCGTGCGCGCCTCGACGAAGTCGTACGACCACACGTGATTGCGGTGTTCCGGACGAAGACG
>NZ_JAKSXU010000008.1:0-2184 GCF_022829325.1 Methylobacterium sp. J-092
ACAGTTGCCGACGCCGCCGCGTTTGTACGCGGAATGGTTGTCGGCGGCTCGGCCCGCCAGGGTGTGCCCGTTGAGACTGACCTGATGGACGTAGAGGTTGCGGTCGGCCGTCGCGCTGCCGCCGTAGACGTCGTCGAGGAACTGACCCGCGATGTCGTGCGCACCCGTGCCGACCTGGCCCGTGAGGGTGATGTCCTGCGTATGGCCTGCCGCATGCGACGCGCTGGTGGTGAGTGTGCCGCCGATCTGATGGCCGTCCACCAGCACCTGGAAGTGCGGATTGCCCTGGTAGCTGTCACCCGACACGCGGAACACAAAGGTGTCGCCCGCGACCGGAGAAGCAGCCGAGGTCAGGTGAGCCGCTGGTGTGGCAGCCGGGGTGGTATCCGTCAGGCTGCTGACCGCCGTCTTGTAGGCGGCGCCCGCATTGGGATTGTGACCATTGCTGAGCACGCCATCGTAGTCATTCGTCTCGGCGTTCCAGTAGTTGCCGTAGACCATGTTGTGGTCCACCATCCACTTGGTCACACCCTTGATATAATCACCGGCATTGTCGGAAGCGATACCCCATTCGCTCAGGGCGGTTGGCTTGCCGTGGGCGGCGGCAAAATCCTGCTGCCACTGCAGCCCGTAATCTCGTGCCACATCGTGCTGGAAGCCAGCCTTGGCATCCCAGGAGTCATACTCCGGTGAGTAGTAGACGTCTGTCCCGATAACATCGACATACTTATCGCCTGGATACGCTTTAGCGGGATCCATGTTACCGCCGTCGTTGGTGGTATCCCAAACAAACTTAAAATTGCTGGATACCGAACGAAACGTCGTTACGAGTTCTTGGAAGGCCTTGACGAACGCTTCCTCATGGCCGGCGGCAGACCAGGGCATCCAGCCGCCGTTGAACTCCCAGCCGACCCGGATGTAGAGATTACCATCACTGCTCGGATGCGTCTGGGCGAGCGCCTGAGCCGCCTTGAGGAAGTGATCGTTGTAGGCGCCCGTGGCGACCTGCTCGAGCGAGGTGCCCCAGACGGTAAGCGGCACGCCCCAGATGTTGCCGACAGCGGCTCCCTTCCACAGGCTGGTGGCCCACGGGACGGAACTGTCAAAGCCGACCCAGCTGTCATTGTTCAGGAAGTGGAGGACGTTGCCGGGGGTGTTGCCAAACCACTTCGTGTAGGAGCCCAAAATCGAAGGATCATTGCCGACATAAACACCGGTTTGAGTCAATTCGTGCCCCTGCGCCAACCATTGAGAAAACCTAGTGGAGAGCGGGTGATATCATGCAAATGCGCTGCCATGGCGGCGGAGGTCTTTCAGGCGACCGAAGATCCGCTCGATGGCGTTGCGCCCCCGATGTAGCAACGCGGTTGAAGAGCGTCCCCTTCAGCCCGCGCCCTAGGCGCCTACCCTCACAGGGACCACTTAGCCCCGTCGGCTCTGACCGCGGCGGGCTCTTTTGTTCTCCGTTAACCAGCCCGCGCTACGACCCGGCCATCGAAGGGGTTCCTCTGGCCCTGACATCACCTCAGCCCGCCCGGTTGCCACCGTGGTGGGCTTTTTTCGTGCCTGCCGCCTACCGCACAGCCTGCTAGGCCGGCACGCCAACGGGATGCCCCAGACGGTCCCGCCGAAAGGTCTGGTTGCCGTACCGGATCTAGGTGTCGCCGATCGCCTCGACACAGCGGGCCTTGATCAAAGGGCAGCCCTAGTAGTCGACGCGGACCACGCCGAGGGGCGGGTGAAGGCCGAACAGGCTGGTGGCCATCCAGCCGAGGGCGATGGCGTCTTCCCCGAACCGGTCGAGGAAATCGATCGCTGCCTCGCGCATCTCCTGCCAGCGCTGGGCCGAGAGGCCGGGGCACGGCGGCACCGTCGGCTTCATGGCCTCGAGCGCGTCACGCTACGCCTGAACGTCAGAGGGCGTGGGTCGGATCGGTACGGGTGATGCCATGGGTCTCGCCGGATGTGGGCCGGCGGGGATAGGGGCGCGAGCCAGGTGGCGCAACGCGGCTGACAGGCGCCGGCCGCGCTACTCCACCGACCGCAGCTTCGGCCCCGCCCCGGTGTGCACGCCCGCGAAGTTCGGCCGCGTGCTGATCCGGTCCTTCCGCCCGCAGGCCGAGCACACCAGCCGTAGCGCGACATCCGGCACGGGGAAGTCATCGGGCAGGCCGTCGAACGACA
>NZ_JAKSXU010000020.1:0-13944 GCF_022829325.1 Methylobacterium sp. J-092
CGGGAGAACGGCGGTGGTACGGCAGCCAAGCAGATCAGAGCCGTAGACAATGCCGGACCATCCTCCGAGACGTTCGCAAACTAGGACGGGCTCGGCCTCGCGAAGGCGGTCGATCTCCTTGAAGGGCTCGTTTTCACCGGGCCCATTTCGGACAGAGATAGTTCCATCAGCCTGATCGGTCAGACCCGCTACGCGCCCTTGCGTTGGACAAGCGTCCTTGCCGATCTCTCCTGGGATGACGATCGGAACGGCAAGAGGCGCCTCCTCGGCGCGGGCAAAACCTGGAATGGCCAGGGCAGCGAGGAGAAGCAGCGCGCGCATGTGGTAGGCCTTAAAGCAGGCCATAAGCCGACGCCGACGGTTCCTGTTCCCCGCCGCATCGACCTTTACACGATCACCCGGCCCGAGGCTTTACCGGCATGGTGCAGGGAACTGGCTCGCATCCATATCGCCGGCTTTAAACGCTCGTGCCGACAACAAGCATGATGGGGATGTGTCGGTAGAAGTGTCGCTAGGCTTTGCCGTCCCAGTGCATACAAGGTTCTTCCGAACGACCAAAAAGAAAACCCGTTCAAACGACGAGCGCCCCAGGAGATGGACTCCTGAGGCGCTGTTTGACCTAGCGGCCAGTTTGATTGGGCTGGGGATCCCTAGGGAAGTGTCCAATACGACCTCAACGCCCGCGATGTTCGCCGCTCCTGTAAGGATCAAATTGTCCAGATTTTTTTGAAGCCGATCCTAGAAATCATGCCGCGCGCACATTAGCAAGGAACTGCCGCATCTCTGCACGTAAGGAATGGGACTGTCCGGCCAGCGTGTCAGCGGCGACTGCAACCGATTGTGCGGCATTACCCGCGCTTTCTGCCGAACGCGCGACCTCAGAAATGTTCACGGTTACTTGGTCCGTACCCGCCGAGGCATGGACCATGCTCCGCATAATCTCTTGCGTCGTGGCACCCTGCTCCTCAATGCCGGCAGCGATACTCATCGTTACGCCGTTCATTGCATGAATTTGCCCGACGATGTCCCGAATTGCCTCCGCCGCCCCATCCGTGGCTGCTTGGATTGCTGTAATCTGTCGGCCGATCTCTTCAGTCGCTCGGGCGGTCTGGGTCGCTAGGTCCTTCACCTCGGCGGCAACGATGGCAAACCCGCGACCAGCCTGCCCAGCGCGTGCCGCCTCAATCGTAGCGTTGAGCGCCAAGAGGTTCGTCTGTCCAGCGATGCTTGAAACAATGCCCGTTACGTCACCAATGCGCGTTGCGGCCGCAGCGAGATCGACCATGGTCCGCTCAGTTCGGGAGACCGCTTGCACAGCGGACGCCGACATCGCAGTCGCCTGTTCAACCTGCCGACCAATTTCCCCGACCGTCACGCCGATCTCTTCCGCCGCCGCCGCCACGGCGTGGACGTTGTCGCTGGTTTGCCGCGCGGCTCCAGCCGCGGTGGCCGAGCGATGAGCGGTGCCATCGACAGCTGCCGACATCGTGTTGGATGAGGCTTGCAGGCTGCCGACCGCTTGCCCGACATGTTCGACGATTGCGCCGACAGAGCGTTCAAACTGATCAGCGAGATCACGCAGCAGTGCTCGTCGTGCCTGCTCCTCGCGCAGGCGACCGGCCTCGGTCGTCGCGAGTTGCTTGGCAGCTTCGGCCAGCGACATATCACGAACCGCCACAACAGCCCGGGCGATGTCACCGATTTCGTCGCTGCGGTTGGCACCCAAGAGCCTGACGCTGGTATCGCCCTGTGCTAGGCGGCTGGTATCAGTAGTAAGACGAACCAGCGGCTTCGCCAGGCCCCCTGCGAGCCACCACGCGGTCGCCGAACCGAGGAGTACTACAGCGCTCGCAAGCCCGAGCATCATCCAGATCTTCGAGGCTGTCGCTTCACGGGTCGATACGATCTGAGTGCGGGCATCCTCTGCTGCGAGTGCAACAATCTCATCGAAGCGCTTTTGTAGGCCGCGGCCTTGCCGTATCAATCGCTCCTGAGTGGGGATCTCTCGCGCTGGTCGGATGCCGAGCAGGATCTCTGCATCAGCGCGCCACTGACGTGCGTCCGTATCCGTGCTTCGCGATAACGTCTGCATCCGGTCGGACAATGCGGTGTTCTTCAAACGTCCGAGCAAACCCATCAACTCGTCACTCGCTGCAGTGAACTGAGCGTTGATGGGGGCCATATCGATAAGGTCGGTCATCGCGGTCACGCGTGCCAGTAGTTCTTCCGCTTGGCGAAAATCATCTCGGGCCGCCCGGCTGACTTCGTTCGCCTCACTCGTGCGCTCAGTGAGTGTTGCAAGATCGGTCACCGCTCCAAGGCCGACGAGACCGGTCACACCTGATAGCAGAGCTGTCAGGAGCATGAAGGCGAGTAGGGGAAGAAGGATCTTATAGCGGATCGACATCGTGCGAGGTCCCGTCGTCGGCGTCAATTTGGCAGGTTCGGCAGGGCGGTCTGCGTCTGCTCGGCTGTTAAGGTGCGCAAAAAGGCGATCAGATCCGAGTGCTCCCCGGCGCTAAGGCTTAATGGCTTCATCAGCGGCGACTTGGATGGCCGTGGAATGCCACCACTTTCGTAGAAGGTGATGATCGCATCGAGGTCGGCAAACTGGCCAGCATGGCCGAATGGAGCGCGGTAGGTCAGATTGCGTAGGCCCGGCGTCTTGAAGGCGTACTGCGCGAGTGGATCGTCGGGCGTGAATGCTGCCCGACCGACATCCTTGGTCGGAATGCCAATGTCGTGGAACTGATTGTCCGTGAAGTTCCAGCCCGTATGGCATCCTGCGCATCCAGCCTTGCCGTTGAACAAAGCAAAGCCGCGTCGCGCAGCAGGCGAAATCGCTGCATCGTCTCCCTCAATCCAGCGGTCAAACGGTGCGGATCCGGCCACGATCGAGCGTTCGTAGGTCGCAATCGCCGTGAGGATGTTGTCTTGCGTGACACCATCCATCGGGAATAATTTTTTAAACGACGTATTGTATTCTGGAATACCCTTCAGGCGCCCGATAATCTGCGGAAACTTGCCATCCATTTCTCCTTCCGCAGTAATTGGGCCCATGGCCTGGAGTTCCAGGTTAGGCGCACGCCCATCCCAAAACAATGGTGATATCCAAGCTGCGTTCAGTACAGTTGGAGCCTTTCTCGGCAAAGGTTTATTGGTTGCACCGATCGCGCCTGCAACTGGGACTTCAAAGCCAAAAGATGGATTGTGGCAGCTCGCACAGCTAAGGTTCTGCTTTCCGCTTAAACGGGGATCGAAAAATAACATTTTCCCGAGAGTGGCCAGTTGCGGTGAATAGGGCGCCTCGTCTGGAAATGGAATGAGATCAGGCCGTTTATAGCTTTGTTTTTGATCGCTATAGTCTTGAGATTGGGCGTTGATGCTGGCGAGAAATAAACCTGCAGCCAGAACCGGGGCGATCTTCCGCAAGAGCGGCATGACTGTCCTTAACGATATCTACATATTGATGATTATTAAACCATACAATGACATCCTTAATTAAGCACTAATTATTTTTCTAATCTGTTAGGGGCTCTGCTTAAATTGCTTTTGCATCACATTCATTGATAGCCTACCGGTGGGTCACAACCTTAAATTTGAACGGGCGAGGTATGAAGAGTATAGGTTGTAAAAGATATCGGCTGCTCTAACGGGTGTGATCCTTTCTCCTCTATCAGAAGTAAGGTTTTTCGGTTCGGAAATTTGATAAAGTATGTGCTCGGTTAAGACGTCGCCGGACATACTGATGTATGAGCGTCTATGTCCCCAACGGCATGCACGGTTGACCGAAGCGCATCCGAGGCATCGGACAAGCCCGGCTCGCCCTTCGCCGCGTTCGCCCTGATCGTCAGCAGGTAAGCCTCGGCGTTGCGCGCGGTACGGATCGCGTCGGCCAGTCCACCGACCGATGGCGCGAAGCAGGGTAGCAACCCTGTGCTGGTGAGAATATCGTCATCGTTCGTCATACCGCCCGGCTACATGTCATCGCCGCATGGCTCTGACCGGCTCCGGCACCCGCTTGGCTCCTCGCAAGCCATTTGGGTGAGAGCGACCCTGCCGTTCCGGCAGCTTCTTTGCCGGTGCCGCTGGTTCTGTTTTCCCCGTATCTAACACCCTCTTATCCGTGGGGTGCATCAGTTTGCACCCACCCCCCTCGGCCGAGAGCCGGCGTCCTCGTCGCATCCACGCCTGCCATTCTCGGCTGATGATGCGCAGCAGGTTCGGATCGGACTTCCTTCCCTGGTGGCGCCGCTCCTGGATCGTCAGCAGGCCGTCGCCCTCGGCGAGGCGGATCGCAGCCTGGGCCAACCGTCGGCACACACCGGCACGCGCTGCGATGGCGTCGATACAGAGTCCGCACACGCCCTTGCCCGCGACCTCGTCGCCGACGATGCGCAGCACCGCGAGTTGCCCGGTCGTGAACCTGCTGGCGAGGGCCGGCGGCATCGGGCCAGAACAGGCCAGCAGTCGGCGACGGTCTCGCGAGGCTGATCGATCGGGCGAGACGGCCGCCCGCCGAGGTGGGAACAGACTCGCACGGCCGGCGGGGATGCCAACGGGCCGGATACTCTCTCGGATCGCGCTGCGACGCCCGTGGAAGGCGTTCGGCAAGCGCCTGGGCCTCCGCGTCGCCCAAGGCGCCTGACCCGTGCCCCTGCCACACCTGGCGCGATAGCTCGTCCATCTGCGCAAGCGTCCGCGCGCCGTCGATCGCGGCGGCCATAGTTGCGTGAAACATCACTCACAGCCCTGCTCGGGCCGCGTCAAAGCAGGGGGGCTCGGCGTGAACCGTCCCCGGCAAAAGGCAAAGCGCCATCGTTTCGGGAAGCGATCCCAATTGACTCCCGGCGGGAGCTATGATGTCTGGGGGGCAGCTCTGCGGTCCCCGGACCTCACTCGATTTCGACGGCCTCACCCTTGCCGGGGTGGGGCCGTTGGCGTTTTGGGCTTAGGTCTTTCTCGCGGCCTTGATCCCTTGTTCCAACCGGCTCACGACTCGCCACGGGGCGCGCATAGCCGGACATGGCATGTCGGCTGGGTGACACCGTTAAGTCAACGTTGCGGAGTGGATCGTCACTGGCGTCGTTGACGGTTGATGCAGCCGACATCGAGCATGGTACGAGAGCAGGCGTCCGGCCGCAGGGCTGCGTCGTCCCTAATCGCGATCGGATCAGCCAATGCGCCGCTTAGCCCTTATCGCTTATTGCCTCGCCGTTTCCGTCCCGACCGTGGCAATGCCGCAGTCAGCAGCCAAGCCGGCCACCCCGGCTGTCACGCCTGATCCTGCGACCCTGAAGGCGGCACGCGAGGTCGTCGCGCAGATGCAGGGGGATCGTACCGCGCTGCTGAACGCGATGGCAGCACCCATGGTCGGCATGATGCAGCAGATCGGGGTCAAGCAGCAGGATCAGGCCCAGGCCTTGGTCCAGGAGGTGGTGCTGCCCACCCTCACGGCACACTTCGACGAGCTGCTGGACATCCAGGCACGCGGCTTCGCTGCGGCCCTCGGCAAGGACGACCTGCAGGTTATCGCTGCGTTCTACGCCACCCCGACCGGCAAGCGCCTGGTCGCTGCCCAGCCCCAACTCGCACAAGCGCAGCTCGTAGGAACGCAGCAGTGGATGCAGTCGGTGACGCCTGAGATGCAGGGCAAGCTGACCAAGGCAATCCAGGCCCACGGGTGGGGATCGGCCGGACCAGCGAAACCGCGCTGACGGCACGGTAGCGAGGGCGGCCGCACCGCCATGATAGGATCGTGCGTCAGTTTCAAGATGCTGTGCGGGCGGGGAGCTTGGCGCCGCTGGCCGGTTCCAACGAAACGAGGGCCTGAGACCGATGGACAACGTTATTGCATTCCGCCCGCCCGCCGTGGCGCCTCTTGTCCCGCCGGCACCCTCGCCGACCGAGACCCGGCGCATGATCGAGGAAGCGGCACAGACCGCCCTGGACACCGCCGACAACCTGCTCGCGATCCTTGACCGCATGGACGGCGACGCGGATGCTGAGGACAGCGGAGACGCGGAACCCTCGCCCGCTGCGCCCGAGAACCATCACGGCAGTCAGGTCGTGTGGCTGCGCGGGAACGACTGGGACCGCGAGGCCGAGGTGCCGGAGACCGTGTTGCCGGTTGTGGTGGCCGAGCCGGCAATGATCCCATTTGCGGCACTGCCCTGGGGTGGTCGGGGCAACATCCTCACCGTTGCTGGCGTAGCTTTGCTCGACATGGTAGCGGGAGGCATTCGCTAATTCAAATCAATACTTCGCACGTAGCAGGCCGAGGCCTAATCGTTGTTTATTTTATATGATGGGTGGGAAATAATAGACCAAATTTAAGCTAAACAACCTCATTTTAATCATCCATGGGCATAAGCAATTTATGTGACTAAAAAGTCTCAGCGAGATGGACTTAGCGCTCAATAACGGAGTCGCTATTTCGGTATGAGCGACTTTATAGGAAGGACGTACCCCTGTCCGCAGCTGCTGCCTTGAACAGCGCGCGGTGTGAGAGAGGGCGCCATGAGTGAGCAGACGAAGGCGAAGCCGCGCCGGAGCCGCACCAGCTCCAACACTACTTACGCCGGCCTTGTGGTCGCGAGCCTCGGCAATGGACAACGTCGCCAACTGATAGCCTCCCTGCGGCTGGCTTGCCGCTGCCTCGGCATGGGACGAGGCGGTCGCATTGGCGCGCTAGGGGTGGGTGGTGGTGTCACCTCGCTGGTCGCACCCTTGGCGCTGGCTGCGGTAGCAGGGCTGGGGAGCGTTGCTGCACCAAGCCCAGCCTTTGCGCAATTCATATGCGCAGCAAATGGCGGGGGGACCGGTGGTGCTACTGCTTCCGGCGGTAGCGTTGCCTGCGGATCTGGTGCGGCGGCGACTGGAACTGACTCAACAGCCGTCGGGAGACAATCTACAGCAATTGGCTTTGGCTCTTCAGCTTTTGGTGCCGTAAACGCCGCTACAGGTTATGGAAGTGTTGCTATCGGTACTAACGCTTTAGCCGGCGGAGCTCCTATCACTACACCGAGTAGTCCGCCTAGAAATAGTTTTACAAACAACTACACCACTGCGGTTGGAACTGCAGCTCAAGCAGGCAGCGCAGCTGCCGGTCAAGCCAATGCCACAGCGGTAGGTACTTTAGCTCGAGCCAACGCCGCTAATGCAACAGCGGTTGGCAGTTTTACTCAGGCCAACGCCGCTAATGCAACAGCGGTTGGCCAAGGCGCTACTGCGACTGCTGCGGACGCTGTCGCCCTTGGTCAGGGCTCGGTTGCTGATACTGCTAACACTGTTTCGGTCGGCACGACCGCCGCCCAACGCCGCATCGTCAACGTTGCGGATGGGACTGCAGCGACCGATGCAGCCACCTTCGGCCAGCTCACCAACACCAACACCAACGTCACCACCAACAGCAACAACATCACCGCTTTGCAGGACGGCACAGCCGGTCCGTTCCGGGCTAACAATGCGAACAATCGGGCCGCGCCGAGTGCTACGGGTGCAGACGCTGTAGCTGGCGGTTTCGGGGCGGTAGCTAACGGTGCGCTAGCAACCGCACTTGGCAACACGGCCAACGCCACCGGTGACCAAGCCACCGCCACCGGGGCCGCAAGCATTGCCAACGGAGCTTTTGCGTCGGCCTACGGCTATGGTGCCAACGCCGCCGGTGGTCAGGCAACTGCAGTCGGTCTCAACAGTGCCGCCACTGGCGATAATGCCTCCGCCCTCGGACGAAGCGCCGCCGCCACCGGTGCCAACGCCACGGCGATTGGTTACAACAGTGTCGCCAACGGCACCAACGCGACCTCCACCGGCTTTGGTGCGAATGCCACCGGGTTTGCAGCCGCCGCCTACGGGCAAGGCACGCGAGCGACGGGCGAGTTCGCTACCGCCAACGGCTTCCAAGCCAATGCTGCAGGCGATCAGGCAACTGCCGTGGGAGCGACCAGCATCGCCAACGGCGCGTTCGCTTCGGCTTATGGCTATGGTGCCAACGCGGCAGGAGGACAGGCGACTGCGGTAGGCCTCAGTAGCGCTGCAACTGGCCAGAACGCCTCCGCCTTCGGACGAAACGCTACAGCTACCGGCGATAACGCGACCGCCACCGGCTACACCAGCTTGGCTAATGGCGTCCAGGCGACCGCTAATGGCTACAACGCCAACGCAACCGGGGCCGTCGCCTCCGCCTTCGGTAACACGTCGTCTGCCAACGGCTTCGGAGCATCGGCTTTTGGTAGCGGAGCGACCGCCACGGGTGAGAGCGCCTCCGCCTTCGGCCGTCGCTCCATCGCCAACGGGGCCGGTGCGTCTGCCTTCGGTCTCAGCGCAAACGCCGTCGGCGCCCAGGCAACGGCCTTGGGAGGGACGGCCAACGCGACGGGAGCCAACGCGACGGCCGTCGGGTTCGGCAGTGCCGCGACCAACGACACGGCGACGGCGATCGGCCAGGGCGCGCAGGCGACCGCTGCAGGTGCCGTCGCCCTCGGCCAGGGCTCAATCGCTAACCAGGCCAACACCGTCGCTGTTGGGGCAGCGGGTGCTGAACGGCGGATCGTAAACGTTGCTGACGGCACGGCCGCCACGGACGCAGTCAATCTTGGGCAGCTGCAGGCGGCTGGCCAGCAGGCAGTCAACGGCGTCAACAACCTCGGTACGACTACCGCGGCGGCCATCGGCGGTGGTGCGACCTACAATCCGGCGACGACCAGCATCACCGGACCTAACTACCAGTTGAACGGGTCGGGCCAGACCTTCACCAACGTGGTGGCCGGTCAGCAGGCGCTTGCCAATGGCGCAGCGGGCCCTGTTCAGTATGCCACGCCAGGCACGCCCTCGAACGCGCTAAACCTCGTCGGCACTGGCGCTCCCGTGACACTGGGTAACGTTGCTGCGGGCGCTGTCGCAGCAGGCTCGACCGAGGCAGTGAATGGGGGGCAGCTTTTCACGACCAACCAGCAGATCACTGCTCTGCAGAACGGCTCCACTGGTCTCGTGCAGCAGGCGACACCAACCTCTCCGATTACGGTTGGTGCAGCTACCGCTGGGACGCTCGTAAGCGTGGCCGGTACCGCAGGCAACCGCCAGATCACGGGGGTGGCTGCCGGAAACCTTGGCGCTACGTCGAGTGATGCCATCAACGGCTCGCAGCTGTTCGCCACGAACCAGCAAGTGGCTGGCAACAGCGCGGCCATTGGCGTGTTGCAGGGGCAGACTGCCACCAACACCGGCAACATCACCGCCCTCCAGACCGGACAGGCCGGCCCGTTCCGTGCCAACAATACGGACGGTTTCGCGGCCCCCCAGGCCAGTGGTGCGAATGCCGTCGCCGGTGGGTTCGGCTCTGTCGCTTCCGGCGGGAGCACCACAGCTATCGGCACCGGCGCTCAGGCGACCATGGCCGGCGCCACCGCGATCGGTGCAGGAGCCGTCGCGACCGCCGATCCCACGACGGCAGTCGGCTTCAATGCTGCAGCAACGGGTAACGAGGCGTCGGCCTTCGGCGCCTTTGCAACGGCCTCTGGCACGAACAGCACGGCGCTCGGTCGTTCGGCCACGGCTGTCGGCAATAGCGCAACGGCGGTGGGCTTCGGCTCCAACGCTACCGGGGCCGGGTCGGTCGCGGTTGGTGTCGGCGCCTCGGCGCAGCAGGCCAATAGCGTGGCGGTCGGTACCGGTGTAGCGACGACCCGCGCCAATCAGGTTGCGGTTGGCACGGCCGGGCAGACCTACACCTTGGCTGGCGTGACCTCGGCGCAGAGCCTTGCGGCTCAGACGGGTGGGACCGGGTTTGTGACTACGGACGCAGCCGGCAATCTCGCTGCCTCCGGTATCGGACCGAACAACATCGCCGCTCTTGATGGCCGGGTCGGAAACCTTGAGGCAGGGCTAAGCAACTTGGGCCGCTATGCCTACCAAAGCCGGATCGAGTCGCGTCGAGGGATCGCTGCTGTTGCAGCTACGGCCCCGGTCCTGATGCCCTCAGCGCCCGGCAGGACCACGATGAGCTTCAAGGCGTCGAGCTACCGCGGCGAGTATGGTGGTGGGTTTACGGTTGCCCATCGTCTGGACACCGCATTGCCTGTCGTGGTGTTCGGAAGCTACTCCAACGGAAGCGGGCGTGAGCACGTCGTGTCCGGCGGTGGTGGCTTCGAGTTCTAGTATGAAAAATCGCTCCGGCGCCGGCACCAAGTTGGCCGGCGCAGTCTCCCTGGTCGCCTTCGTCGTTGCTGCCAGCACAGCGCCGGTAGGCGCTCAACCGAGGCCATCGACACAGGCTCAGCAGCAGGCTGCACCTCAACCCGCGCAGATCGACCGGAATGGAGTGCTCATCCTGATCCGGTCCACCCTGCTTGCGCTCCATGAGGCGAACGAGACCGGCAACTACACGGTGCTGCGTGACCTCTCGGCGCCTGGGTTCCGGGATGCCAACACGGCCGCGCGTCTCGGAGAAATCTTCGCCAGCCAGCGCGCTCAGAAGCTCGACCTGTCCGGTGTGGCGGTTCTCGACCCACAACTCACCCTGCTGCCGCAGATCGAGTCGAACGGGCTGATGCGCATGGCGGGGTTCTTTCCCTCAGTGCCAAGCCAGGTGAACTTCGAGCTGTTGTTCGCACCGGTGGATGGTCGGTGGCGAGTGTTCGGGATCGCGGTCAACGTCGGTTCGTCAACGCCGACCGCGCCCTCCCCTGCTCCAACGCCGCCCACTGCGCAGGTAAGCGAGCAGAAGCGTGTGGAGCCTCCGAAGGGGAAGCCGGCCGCTCCAGCAACGCGCCCCGTGAAGCCGACCAATGGCGAGGCTGCTCCGGCAGGTCCCTAATCGGATCGATCCGTACCGCGGCCGGCGACAGGCGCCTGCTGCACTTCACCCGCCGCTGGCTCGCCTGCCATGCCGAAATTGCCGCGCTGAGCGGCGAACCGGAACGCGAGGATGCCGCTGCGGTACGGGCTACGTTGGCAGGGCATTTGCCGGGCGGCTCTATCATTAGAGCGCAGCCGGCTTGCATAGACCCGCCACGCTGCGGCCTGTTTGCCTAACATGCAGGCAAATAGTTTAGCTGGCAAGTGGGCCTGTGGGCAAGCCGTCAATCTTTATCCGCGACAGGTAGGTTCCCGCTGTGCTGAAACGACTAAGCGTGCGACTCGCGGGCTTGTGGGCAGGCGGGCACGAGGACAGGTAGGGAAGCGGGCGTGCGGACAATCGCGATCATCAGCCAGAAGGGCGGCGTTGGAAAATCCACCGTTGCCGTCCACCTTGCCGTTGCTGGCACGCTCGCCGGCTACCGCACGGCGCTGGTCGATCTGGACCCACAGGCTACGGCCCGGAAGTGGGGCGATAAGCGCGAGGCGTCCGAACCCGAAGTTATCGGCGACCATGCCGAGCGGTTGCCGCAGCTCGTGGAAGCCGCCCGTGCAAACGGTGCCGACCTCCTGGTGATCGATACGGCCCCGAACGCGGACCGGGCCTCTCTCGCTGCGGCCCGGGCGGCTGACCTTATTCTGATCCCATGCCGGCCGGCTGCGTTCGACCTCGAAGCGATCGAGGCAACACGGGATCTCGCGACCATCGCCAAGAAGCCGGCTTGGGTCGTGCTGTCGTCGGCGCCGATCCGCAGCGCGATCGTAGAGGAAGCGCGGCGCGGCCTAGAAGCGGACGGCTCGCCGGTGGCTCCGCAGGTGATCCATCAGCGGGTCGCCTACTCCTATGCCGTAATCGACGGACGCTCAGCCTCCGAGTATGAGCCGGACGGCAAAGCTGCCGAGGAAGTGACGGCCCTGTTTACGTGGGCATGCAAACAGGTTGGCTTGTCCGCGAGCGGGCGTGACGGCGTGAAGGCTGGGGGGCAAGGATGACGAAGCGGCCAAGTCTATTCGGGGCAAAGCCGAGCGCGATCATCCCCGAGGCCGCGGCTGAGGCCCGGCCCGCCACAGCTCTGCCGCAAGAGGCCGCTACCGCAACCCGGTACCCGAAGGCATCGACCCGCGAGGGCAAGCGCGTTGTTACGGCCTACGTCTCGCCAGAGGCTTTCCGGCAACTGAAGCGCCTCGCGGCCGACACGGACGCTCAGCAACAGGATCTCTTGTTGGAAGGCATCAACCTTCTGTTCGAGAAACACGGCTTGTCGCGGATCGCCTGATGATGTGCGCGCCCCTGCTACGCCGTGTCCTGTGCAGCCGACACATGGTTCTTGGCGCGGCTGGGGCGCTTGCGGTCGTCCATCTGTTCTGGGCCTACCTGTCACGAAGTGGGGCTGACCTCGCGCGGTGTGGCGCGCTCTGGGCCATCCTGACAGGCGTCTTAGTCGCGCGCCCCGTTCTGCAGCTTGGGTATCGTGGGTGGTTTGAGGCTTCCCAAGTGTTGGGCGGTGGGGGGCTACGTTCCGTCGTCGGAAGAAGTCGAGGCCAATCGCCAAGCCGCCATCGATGCGCGACACATCCAGGTCTACGGTCCGGCCCTCCTGATTGCCGGAACGCTGCTCTGGGGGTACGGCGACCTTCTTGGTGCGTGGCTCTTCCCGCCTGTCGCAGTCTGAGGCGATCACTCACCCGGCCCACCTGTGGGCAGGCCAACAATCAGGCTAGTGGGCCTTGCAGCAAGCCTGCATCCACTATAACTTTCGATAAACGTCATTCTCGGAAGTTTAAGGCGGTAGGCGGTCTCAATGGCGGCGATCGTTCTGATAGATGGGACCAACGGCGAGCGCCTTCCGGTGAAGCCGGCCTATGGCTCGCCGTGCAACGGTTGTGGCTACTGCTGCGCGACGCAGGCCTGCGGCGTGGCGCTCGAACATATCCCCGGTCATCCGGTCGAGGGTGCGTGCCAAACGATGGAATTCGAGGGCGGCTTGTTTCTCTGCGGCATGATCCGCCGGCCGGGGCACTACATGGGTCTTCCGAACGATTGGGCGGACGGCGTCCTCGGTGACATGATCGCGGCGGCCCTCGGGTCCGGGAAGGGATGCGATGCCGAGTTCTGAACCCCCGATGCAAGCCGTCGCGGTTCTGCCCCTCGCCGGGGGCAACCTTCCGGCCGACGCCCTCGCCCTGGTGCGGGACTATCAGCGCGCCTCGAAGGCCAGCGCCACGATCCGCGCCTACAAGTCGGACGCGGCGGTGTTCACGGCTTGGTGCATGGGCCATGGGGTCTCGTCGTTGCCGGCTTCGCCCGAAACGGTGGCGGCGTTCCTCTTACACGAGGCGGCAGCCGGGCGGGCATCATCCACGATCGGCCGGCGGCTCGCAGCCATCGCCTACGCGCACAAGCTCGCCGGCCTCCCCGACCCCGGCGCGCATGAGACGGTGCATGCGGTCATTAAGGGCATCCGGCGTCGGCCAGATATGGATATCCGGCAGAAGACGGCTGCGACGGCTGAGGTGCTGGCAGCCATGCTCTCACACGCTCCGTCTGGGCTCGCCGGCAAGCGTGATCGGGCCTTGCTCGGTCTCGGGTTCGCGGGTGCCTTCCGGCGATCCGAGCTGGCCGCGCTGCTGGTCTCTGACCTGACCGACCACGCCGATGGCCTGCGCGTACTGATCCGGCGATCGAAGACCGATCAGGAGGGCAGGGGGACCGAGAAGGCGATCCCGCACGGTCGGCACGTTCGGCCGGTGGCGCTGCTGCGGGACTGGCTCTCGGCTGCTGGCATCACGGACGGGCCGGTGTTCAGGCCGATCTCTCGCTCGGGCCGCATCCGGGGCGAGGCCCTGACGGATCGCAGCATCGGGGACATCGTGAAGCGGTATGCCGGGGCGGCCGGGTTCGATCCGGCAGCGTTCGGTGGGCATTCCCTGCGCGCTGGGTTCGTAACGACGGCGGCCGAGCGTGGGGCCGACCTCGCGCGTATCATGGAGGTGTCGGGGCACCGCGATCCGAGGACGGTACTCGGCTACGTCAGGAGGGCGAACGCCTTCAAGGATCATGCGGGAAGCGGGTTTTTGTGAAGCCTA
>NZ_JAKSXU010000022.1:0-207 GCF_022829325.1 Methylobacterium sp. J-092
CAGTCCCTCACCACGATCGCCGAACGTGCCGGTCCACACACCAGGACCAGCACACACCCTGGCGCGGGGTGGAGCAGCCCGGTAGCTCGTCAGGCTCATAACCTGAAGGTCACAGGTTCAAATCCTGTCCCCGCAACCAAACACACCACATACACCTCACAAAACCGCAAACAGCCGGCCCGCGCACCACGCAGGCCGGCTGTTTGC
>NZ_JAKSXU010000030.1:0-16574 GCF_022829325.1 Methylobacterium sp. J-092
TCGTGGCCCTGTCGGACCTGTTCGTGCAGGTGCTGCGCCTGTGCCGTGCGGCTGGTCTGGTCCAGTTCGCCCACGTGGCGGTGGACGGGACCAAGGTGAAGGCCAACGCCTCCCGCCACAAGGCGATGAGCTACGGACGCATGAAGACGGCCGAGCCGACGCTGGCCGACGAAGTCGACGCTTGACTGGAGCAAGCGCGCGAGGCCGACGCGGCCGAGGATGCGTTGGAGGGCGCGAACCACGGGGTGACGAGACGCCGGACTGGAGGGCCGACAAGGTGCGGCGGCTGGAGACGATCCGCCCTGCCAAGGCTGCGCTGGAAGCGGATTCGATCGATCCGCCCGACCCCGAGGACGAGAGCGGGCCGGGTGCATCCTCGGGCATGCGCTGGCAGGGTCGGCCCCTACGTGCCGAGGACGGTGGGCCACCGGACCGGGCGCAGCGCAACTTCACCGACCCGGACAGCCGGATCCTGCCGACCCGCGACGGGCTCGTGCAGGGCTACAATGGGCAGATCGCCGTCGATGCCGCGCATCAGATCATCGTGGCGCACCGCCTCGTGACGAACGCCGTCGACGCCCGCGCCCTCGTGCCGCTCATCGACGACATCCGCGCTCATCTCGGGCGCAAGCCGTGCGAGGTCTCGGGCGATGCAGCCTTTGCCAACGAGGCGAACCTCGTCGCCTTGAAGGAGCGGCGGATCACCGCCTACCTGGCTCCGGGGCGGGCGCGTCACGGCGAGGCGGATGCGGCCGGTCGTCGAAAGCTGACGAAGACGCCCCTGATGCGTGCGATGGCCGAGCGGCTGAAACGGGGTGGCCGCCGGAGCCGCTACCGCCTCAGGAAGCAGGTCGTCCAGCCGGTGTTCGGGCAGATCGAGCAGGCCCGGGGCCTTCGACCGTTCCTGCTCCGCGGGCTCGATCAGGTCCGCGGCGAATGGGCGATGATCTGCACCGCCCACAACCTTCTGAAGCTGGCCAAGGCCGAGCGCTGAGCATGACGCCGGCTGGCTTGATCCCAACCCCGACCTCGATCCGCAAACCCGTTACTCGGACGGGCTCCTAGTTGCCCCTCCAACGCCTCGAGGCCATGCTGCAGCTGCGCAAGCGCTTTGAATTTGCCGGTGCCTGGACCGTCCCCGAGCAAAACCGGCCGCTACAGGCTGATTCGGACTTCGAGAAATTCACTATACCTAAAAACGAGGCAAATCAGGCCTTTCTTGCGAACTACGTTACAGCTTTCGATACGCCGTCAGACTTTTCTGCGCAGCCTGTCTCGTCCCAATCATTCGAGGCTGAACAAGCCCAAGCCTTCGCTGCGCATCCTCAGCAGACACGTAATAAACAGCCGCGAAATCGATTTTGATAAAAACTTGCTTAAGGGCCTCTGGCGGAATATATAGCTGTCCTCTTTTAGTAATCCTCATAACTCACATCAAACAAACAATCAGTTCATTGATTTATGTTTTCGCTTTTTCACCGCAAATGATTGATGCCGTTAGAACTAATACTAGGTTTTTATACTTATTATCTCCTGGTCAGTTGATGTGCTATATCTGCCACCATCGAAGCGAATTTGAATGCTATCAACCACCTTCCACAATATTTTTCTCAATAACTTGCGCAGGGGCACGGATTGACTCAGACCGGTGTTTATGTCGGCGATGATCCTTCGGTTTTAGCATCCTACACGAAGTGGGCTGGCAACACCCCCAGCAACGTCCTCCACTTCCTGAACAATGACAGCTGGGCCGGCTTTGACAGTTCCGTCCCGTGGGCTGCCGGCCTGTGGAAGGGGGCCGCGGTCGGCAACATCTGGGGCGTGCCGCTCACCGTCTGGGGCACCTCGCTCGAGCAGGTCGCCACGGGCGCCTACAACGATCACTTCCTCAAGGCCGCTCAGGCGCTCGCCCAGACGCATCCGAGCAGTGACGGCAATCTTTACATCCGGGTCGGCTGGGAGTTCAACGGCGGCTGGATGCCCTGGGCCGCCGCCGGCCATGAGGATGCGTTCGTCAAGGCGTTCCAGGAACTCGTGACGACGTTCCGTTCGGTGTCCAGCAACTTTAAGTTCGTCTGGGATACCACCAACGACGGCGGCAACATGGATCCCGCTAAAGCCTATCCAGGCGACAAGTATGTCGACGTCATCGGGACAGACGTTTACTACTCACCGGAGTACGACTCCTGGGATGCCAAGGCTGGCTTCCAGCACGATGTGGCACGAGATTACGGGCTGCAGTGGCAGCAGGATTTTGCCGCCGCCCACGGCAAGCCAACTGCCCTCAGCGAATGGGGTATCGCCTCCGACAATGCCAGTGATTATATCAAGGGGGTGACCAAGTGGATGGCGGACCACAACATGGTCTACGGCAACTATTGGAACGCCGATACGAATGGCTATGATGGCGTGCTCAGCAATGGTCACAATCCCAATGCGGGCGCCGCCTACAAGACAGCGGTCAGCAGCCTGACGGATGCCACCCCGGCCCCAGCACCTGCTCCAGCCTCCAGCGATACCTTTGTGTTCCGGGTGTCGGGCGACAGCTACCAGGGTGATCCGCACTTCCAGGTTCTGGTGGACGGTCACCAGATCGGCGGCACGCTGACCACCAGCGCTTCGCATGCTGCAGGCCAGACGCAGGACATCGCCCTCACGGGCCAGTTCGGTACGGGGTCGCACGACGTCGCGTTGCAGTTCCTCGATGATCTCTACGGTGGCAGCGCCACGGCCGATCGCAACCTCTACGTCCACCAGGTCAGCCACAACGGTCAGACCCTGGCGGGTGATGCTGCCGATAATCATGCTGGCTACAACAGCAACGGCGTGGCTAACATGTTTAACAACGGCAGCCTCGAGTGGCACATTTGAATGGAGAAGATGCATTCAAATGTCTCGTAGAACTGCCTGAGAAGGCTTCGGAGGGTGGCATGGGACTTCCTCCGCCATCTCATCGAGGTCGTACCCTAGCATAGCGATCTGGCCCATAGGGCAGCCATCCAAGGGTGGCCGGACGTGAGGGTGCCTTCGGGACAGGACTTCACTGAGCCGGCCCGCAGGCGATCTCGAAGGGTGTTAGAGCTGAGCTCTGCGTCTGCCGCGACAGTTGGGCTTGCAGCCCGCTGCAAGCGATCGACACAAAAAAGCCCGCCGCAGCGGATGCCGGGCGGGCTGACAAAGACCGTTGCGCTCCTGAGACATCTACCGCCCCGGCATACGGCGAATTTGGTCGATGTTTTCGGTGGAGAGGTCGGTGTAGAGATTTTGCTTGGCTGGCTCGGATTGAGCTTTCCGCGGAGCTGACTGGTTCTGCTTCCCAGGTTCAGCTCCAGCCTTGAGACCGGCAAGCCCCTTCCGATTGGCGAAGTCGTTCCGGACCGTATCCTGATAGGGGGGCGTGCTCCCACACCCCTCACAGATCGAGGTGGTCCAGGACTGCCAAAGGCCATTTGTTTTCTCGGCGACAGAGGCCGCGCGCTCGCGATGGGCCGACGCAAGCTGCACGGGATCTAGGTCACCCACTTGCTTTGGCTTCGGCGCAGTCCGAAGTTCGTTCAGCAGCACGTCATCTTTAGTCTTATCGCCTGACGTGCTATCGGCAGGCTGAGAAAGCGCAGCCCCGCCAAAACAAACAAATGCTAAGGCAGTAATCATCAGGCGCATGGAAGCCTCCTTTTGGCAGCAACCCTGCTTGACGGGACATGTTCAAAAACTATTAAGGCATTCCCTCCCATCTTCCGATCAATCAAGCGCGTCAATCAAATGATATCTCTTCTGAAGCGAAACGCCTTGCATCGATAGGCTTAATCGGACCCCGAAGGCACGAAAAAGCCCCGCGCGGCGGATGCCGGGCGGGCTGGCCTGACGAGTCCCCCGCTAGCGAAGCCGAGAGAAGCAGGCCCGTCCCCTCAATCTTGTAATGGAGTGACGATTGCGTCGCCTTGCTGTTCGCGGCAAGCTAAGCCTTATGTCAGAGTCGATCGTGCCCCGCCCCTTTCACGGGATGCCACTTCCCCAACAGCAAGACCTCCTTTTGCAGAGGAGCCTGCGCGCTCTGGCTCTCTCGCCCAAAGCGATTGAGGCGCTAAACCAGCGGCGGCGTGAGCGAGAGGCTGAGGAGAAAATCGCAAGTGACGACCGGGTAGTTTAAGATTGCCCTGTTGCCAGTGCGAGGCAGGCCCATCCCCAATCTGATCATGGGGCTATAAGCATGCCAGTCAGCGAGCATCCGATCTTCGTGACCTTCAGCGCCCCAACATGGCAGGTGACGCTCAGCGGGTTCGATGTCGGCGAGATCACGGACCGGGCGATCGCCTATGTCATCCCGCGCCTACCCGCGAGAAACATGCTCAAAGTCATGATCCGGACCAAGCAGGCTGATGCGGAGGATCAGATCCGAGCTGGCATTGAGGCTGCGATCGCCGCCGAGCGTAGCCGGCGCTGTCACATGGTCCAATAGGCGACAGTTGCCGTAGCAATCGTGACCGCGAGCACGGCAGTCATCACCATGAGGAAAGGGTCGTCGGTCACGTCCCACCACCCTCATGGCTCATCAACGCAAGACGGCCGGCGTCGGTGATCTCCCACTCCCTTGAGCCGGCGGCGGAAGTGACTCCGGTCAACACGGCGTATCCCCGCTTTTGCAGCCGAAGGATCTCGCCCAGCGACACGCTGTAGAACCGCGGTCCTCGGGACAGCAGAGTCAGCATGTAGTGCAAGCTCGGGAGTAGCTCGCCCTTCCAAGCTGGCCCCCTCACGGCGCCTTCGGCTCTCGGAACCGGACACCAGCCCCGCCGCCGTTCTCGGCGATGAATTCGAGGCCGGCGCTTTCGAGGGTACGTTGCAGCTTTCCGAGGTTGTCCGCGAGGGAGTTCGGAACGCCTTCGCCATCCTCCATTCGCCTGATCGTGGCAGACGAGACGCCGGACACCTCGGCCAGTTCCTTCACAGACCAGCGCAGGCACCCGCGAGCCATCCTGATCTGAGCTGCCGTTAGCATTCCCGCCTCATGATAAGTTTCTGCTCGTCGGTGAGCAAAAAGTGTTGACGCAACCAGCGCCGTGAGCAATATTAGCTCATGGGCGCAGCAAATGAAAGCGGCGCCGAGCAAAAGGCCCGCCCCGATGCGCTACGCCAACCTCATCCCCGCCTCGCACATCGCCCGCAGCGCCGACCCGCGCCTGACCGCCGACGCCCGCCGCGCCGTCATCACCGCGAAGGCCGCCGTCGTCTCCGCCACCGAGAGCGCCAAGCGCTTCGCTCGCGCCGAGGCGCTGGTGAACCGGGACGGCACGTTCAACCGCTCCAGCATCATGCGCGCTGCAATCCGCTCGGCACAGGCCCGGATGGAAGTGACCGGCGACGCCTGGGGCGTGTGTATGTCCTACGCCCTCAAGGGCGCCTGGGCCGCCGCCAAGTCCTCCCGCGCCTACCGCGCGCACTGAGGTCGGACCGATGGCCTCCGATCTGATCCGCTCTCCCGCCGTCCGCCTGCTGCACGCCCGGCAGGATCACGCGATCTGCCTGCGCCTCGCGGCCTCCTACCGGTACCGGATCGTGGCCGGCGAGACTAATCAACGCGAGGCCCATGCCTGGGCGCTCGGCCTTGCCCGCCGCTGGCGCCTCGTCGCTGCCGAACGGAGCGAGACGCGCTGATGGCCGACCTCGCCCGCCGCACCGTTCTGGGTGCCTTCTTCGTCCTCGTGTCCTCGCGGGTGCCGGCCATGGCCTTCGACCGGGTGCTGCCGGCGATCCGCTGGGCCGAGAAAGCCGATGCTGCCTATTCCGCCTCGGGCCGTGTCGCGGCCGATCTCGCCGCCGCAGGGTTGCCGATGCCCGCCGGCTGGCGCGCGTACCGGGCTTCCCTGGCCCATGTCCGCCGGCTTGCCCGCCTCGACCTCTACGCCCTGACGCCGACGACCCCGGAGTCTGCCGAGGGGCTGGCCGCCTACCACACCGCCCGCGGCGAACGTGCCGGTAGCCCTGGCGCTCGACGTGCCGCCCGCCGCCGGCTCCGCAAGGTGTTCGCCCGGCCGGGTGCCGTGCTGCCGCCCCGTCCGACCTGATCGACGCCCAAACGGGACCCACCCCATCGCCTTCCTCGACCTACCGCCACGAGCCCTCACAGGAGCCCGAACGATGTCGCACGTCCGTACAGTCACCATTGATACCGCCGCAGACCCGATCCACGCTGCAATCCAGCGCCACCGCGCCGCCTACGACGCTTATCAGGTCGCCCCCGAGGGCAAGGCGTCCATGGTCGCGCTCGACGACTACGACGCCGCGACAGAGGCCCTGACGATCACGCCCTGCGCCTCCCGGTTCGGCGCGCTCGCCCTGCTCGGGCATCTCCGTTGGTGGCTCGGCGAGGAAGCCGAGTTCTCGGCCGCGCATCAGCCCGGTTTCGGCATCGCGCAGGCTCGGGTCGCCGACCTGACGCTGTTCCTGGGCACGAACCTGCCGGCTTTCGCGATCTCGCCCGCCTTCCCCTCGGGTCGCTTGCCGCCCGCCCCGTCCCGCCTACTGCCGGGCGTCGATCGCTACAATCAGCACGCGCCGGCCGCACTGCCGAACGAAGCCCTGCCCGGCGAGGACGAGATCTGGCAGGCCGTGGCCGCGATCCGTCCCGATACCGCGTTCGTCCGCTCCCGCCGCTTCATCGGCGCGGCCGGCGAGTTCCTGGCCGCCGCGGCGATCATCGGCGGCGGATGCGTCCTCACGAGCCTCGCGTCCCTGCTCTGAGCCTCGACCCGACATCCCGCCGCCCGTTCAAGCCTGCATCCCTGCAAACCTGAAAACCGGATAACCTAACATGCGTAATCCCTTGAAGCGCCTCCCGACCGCCGATGCGAAGCCGACCCTGCGCGAGCGGTTCGCGTCGATGAAGGCCAAGGCCGCGGGCCTGGCCGCCGAGACGAGCCAGGGCCGCCGTACCATGCTGGCCGGGTCCGTGGCTGCTGCCATGCCGCTGCCGGCGCTGCCCGCCCCGGGGCCGGTCGCGAGCGACAGACGCAGCGACTACCTCGCCCGCCTCCTGACCGCCTACGCCGAGGACCGGGCGTGCCGTCCGATTTCCAGCGAGGCCGCCCTTGCGTCCATCGAGGGGGCCGCGGCCAACCTCGTGATGCGGCGGTGCTGCGATGTGTGCGACGAGATCCTGGCTTTGCCGCCCCCGAAGGCTCCCGATGGCCTCGCGCTCGCGGCTCTCGCGGCGGCCATCGAACTAGAAGCCAACTGGTACGAGGGCAAAGACCGACAGTTCAACGCAGGGATGGTCCTCATCCGCGCCGTGCTCGCCATTACCGGGACGCCGCTGCCGCCGGGCTTTGTCGGGTTCGGGGACGAACCGGACTGCCCCGAAAAGGACGACGCGCTTTTCGCGGCACAGGGCAGCCTTCCGGCCTGGGCCATCGCCGAGGCTGAAGCCGCTGCCGAGGACGACGCCTAGCCCTCCGTCCCGATCCCAAGACCTGACGGCAAGCCGCGATCAAGGCTTGCCGCGCCTCCTGTAATCCTGAAAGCGGGCGCTGCCGCGTGAAAGCCTGACCTATGAGCAACGTCATTACCTTCAGCCCGCGCGGTACGGCACCGCACGTCCCTCCGGCGCCGTCGCCGGCCGAGACCCGGCGCATGATCGAGGAAGCGGCACAGACCGTCCTAGACACGGTGGACAGCCTGCTCGCCATTCTCGATCGCATGGACGGGGATGCGGAGGCCGAGGATGGCACCGATGCAGAACCTACCCCCGCTGCTCCCGAGAGCCAGGTCGTGCGGCTGCGCAATAATGATAGTGACCGCAAGGCGCAGGCGCTTAAGCTTGCCATGCCGGAGGTAGCCGCTCCGCACGCGGGTTCCATGCTCGCGACCCTCCCTTGGGGTGGCAGGGGCAACGTGATCGCGGCGGCCGGCACCGTGCTGCTCGACATGGTAGCGAGGCGGTGATGCCGATCTTTCCCCATCGAAACGGCATGGATGCCACCACCTACGGATCGGCTCGCATGAAGGTGACATTCGATCCATAGGGGTCCGGGGTTCAGTTCATACGCTTGCGGCGCTCCCGAACTTCCTCACGAGCCAAGCGGCGCCCCAACTCCATCAGCAGGGCGTCTGCGTGGGCCTTCAGTGGCGGGTCCTGCAGATCGACGATCGCCTGCTGCGCAGCAATGGCATGATCGGCTGCACGATCCAGCGGCGTCGCCTGGGTCCAGCTATCGGTGTCCTCACTCATCCGCATCTGCGTTATATCGATGAGGATGCCGGAACCGGTTCGAGGTTGGCCCGCATGGTCGCTTGTGAAGCGGCCACGCGACAGCACCCAACGCGTCCGGCCATCAACGGAGATGACCCGATATTCGGTCAGATAGGCGCTGCCCGCGCTGGCGCTGCTCCGGATCAACGCCAATACCCGCTGTCGGTCATCGGCGTGGATGCCATCAATGAAGCGCGAGAGCGGCAAGCCGTCTTCGGCCTCTTCCGGATCGAGGTTGAAGAGCAGCGCGACGACGGCATCGACGCGAGCCCGGTCGGAGGCGGCGTCCCACTCCCATCGCCCGATCACATCCAGGGCGTCCAGCGCCGACTGGAAGGCCACCGAACAGGTCTGGCCGTTAAGAGGCCTCGTTTTTGGCACGGGAACCCCCCTATCGGCTAGAAGACGGGTTCTTTGTATCTGCGCCAGACATACAACTTCAAGGCAATATCAAACGATAAATGACAACTGTGGCGTGTTTGCAATGCTGCTTCGGCGATCGATTGCATTAAAGATACCGTAGGGATGCACCATGCGACCGAACAGGAGGTTTTATGGGATCGAAGGCGCCACCTCCCGGCACATCGTGGCCTTCTGACTCGCAAGAGGGCGAGACCGTCGGGCTTCCCCTGCCAGCGAGTCATGCAACCAAGATCACTTCGCTGCAGCGTATCGCCGAAGCGCTGCAGGTGCCCCCTGCTGCTCTGTATCAGCTACCGAACGCCGTTGAGGCAGCCAAGCCCATCGAGCAGACAGAGAGCCCTGGCGGTCAGGATCGTGAATGCTACGCGCTGATCCAGGCTTTCATGCGCATTTCCGATCCTGAGGAACGTCGCCGGATCTTAGCCCTTGTGCAGGCGTCGGCCGAGCGAGCCTGAGATAAGTGTGCTGGGCGGCCGGGGGGCACGTTCTTGTAGGTGGAGCGCGCCGCGACTGCCGTGGCCTGCTCGGCGAGCCGGAACGGGGCGACGTGGCTGAGGCTCGGGCCATCCTCGCCGGTCGCTCGCCGGGCGACCCCATCATTGAGGCGCACCCGGCTTACACAGCCCCGCCGCACCGCGGTCAGGCAGCCTGAAATAAGCTAACGCGGCATCCCTGCAATCAGGCGTGCCGCCTTTGCGTATCCGCGCTGGACAGCGAAGCCTTAACCACGGAAAGCGAGGATGCCGCCGACCCGCACTGCCGCGCCGCAGGGAACCCGCAATGCACGTGATCCTCATTGCGACCCAAAAGGGCGGCAGCGGTAAGAGCACCCTCGCCGCGCATTTCGGCGCGCTCGCCGAGCGGTCCGGCCGAACGCTCCTGATCGACGCCGACCCGCAGGGCTCGCTTTCGTTCTGGTATAAGCGCCGCGCGGCCGAGACCCCGCTACTCGCCAAAGCCGACGGCACGTCGATCACCGACACCCTGGAAGCCGCACAGGCCGACGGGTGCGCTTGGGCGGTCATCGACAGCCCGCCGCACAATGCGGCGCTCACGGCCTCGATGATGTCCCGCGCGACCGTAACCGTGATCCCGGTTCGGCCGGGACCGTTCGACCTCGATGCGGTCGCCGCGACCCTCGCCATGGCCCGGAGCCTAAAGGCGCCAATCGCCTGCATCATCAATGCGGCGCCGCCGATCACGCGGGGCGAGACCGAGACCGCCATCGTGGCCGAAGCTCGCGCCGTCCTCGTCGGGATGGGCGCCCCCGTGCTGCCGGGCCAGGTCTCGCAACGCGCCAGCCTCTCGCACGCCCTCATCACCGGGCAGAGCGTGAACGAGTACGATCCCGACAGCCGGGCCGCCGCCGAGGTCGGCGCCATGTGGTCGGCCGTGTCCGAGCTTGCCCGCACGTTCCCCCGCAAGCCGTAGCTCCGGCACCGCGGGAAGCCGCGATCCCTTCAAGCCTGCATCCCGTCAAAGAGGTTTCCCCGATGGCTCCCCCTAAGCGTCCGTCCCTCGCTGGCCTTGTCGAGCCGAAAGCCTCCGCCGATCCGCAGGCCCCGGCACAGACCGCCGAGGAACGCGACCCGGCTCCGGTCGCGACGACGCCCGGCGACCTCAAAACGATGCAGGTCCGCGTCAACCGCGCCGGCTGGCTCGAAATGTCCCGGCTCGCGCAGGATCGGGACGTGCCCCTAGAGGCGCTGATGGTCGAAGCGTTCAACGACGTGCTGACGAAGCACCGCAAGCCGCCCGTGGTCGAACGGCGCCAGCCGGTGAAGAAATGAGCAAAGGCCCGCGCGATCTAGTGAAGTGTCGGATCTGGCGAGGCGGTAGCAGTTGGGGTTCTATCCGGATGTCTCCGGAGTGGTCGCGGCTTTCCATCGAGGCAGCGCCCCCGCCTCTCGCTGACGCGCCTGATGGCCTGCGCTTCCTGTTCGATCTCCCGTCGAAGGGGGGTGGTCAGACACGCCTGAACCTCTGCCTGCCGGCTGAGGATTTCAGCGAGATCGCGCGAGCGATGATGCGCGCTGATCCGGACGCGGCTCGAATGGCGTTCGCGGAAGCCTTGGCGAGCGAAAGGGGAGAGAACCCCGAGGAAGGCTAATCCAATATGCGTTTCGTCATGCCGCATTATCCCTGCGATTTCGAGATCCCCGACGACTGGCTGGGCGCGATCTCCTCTCGTACGCCGCCACCAGCCGGCGCGGGCTATCACCCATCGGCACCCGCCACCCTCGTCCCGTTGGCCGATATCCAGCCGCCACGCCGCGACAGGGCTTTCCCCCTCGAATGGCATGGCATGGAGCGGCATCGGTTCGTGCGCGTCCTCGAATGGATGGTCGGCGGCAATGGAATTGAGCCGGTGCCCCTACTGGCAGTGCCGCCGTTGGATGGCTGCAACCAGCTTTACCCCTTCGTCGTCTACGACGGGCTTCATCGCTTCTACGCTTCGATCGTCGCGGGTTTCGATCACCTGCCGGCCGAGATCCACCAACCGGCCAAACGGTGACGGCCGAACAGGAGTCGCCAAGTTGGCGAACCCTCGCGGCGATGCAGGCGCCAAGCTGGCATCCGCATTTGCACGGCGTTCAAGTGGCCAAGTTGGCCGCTTGCTCGGATCGGCTGAGGCTTTTGCGGATCAGCGAGCGACAGATTGTCAGTTGCTGAGCGCATGTCGCCAACTTAGCGACTTGCTCGGGGATCTCAGGCCGAGCGGCCAACCTGTCCACACGGACGTGGCCGCCAGCTTGGCGCTCACGTTGCCCCTGGTCATCGCCAACTTGGCGAACATCAGCCGCAGGCTTCGCGGGACCGCGGCGAGCCGCTTTGCAGGGATGCAGGTATCGCGCGATCGAGGCTTGCTGGGCGGCCTGCAATCCGGCATGGTCTGCGAACGCAAGACAAGTGATGTTATCTTGCGTTTGCGCTCAAGAGGTACGCCGTGTCCAACATCACCCCAATCATGCACGCGGTGAAGCGGTTCAGACGCGATGCCGAGCAGGCCGGCGGCCGAGTGGTCGCTTGGCCCACGATTGACCCGACCTTTCGGGTTTCAAAGCTGGAACACGAGGGCGACCACGTCCTGTTGTATGGCACCGACGACAGGGGCCGCGACGCGATGCTGATCATTCCCGCCCCGCAATTCGGGCTCGGCATGATCTTTGAGTCGGGCCAGCCAGAACGCGGCTCCTTCGGGTTCGTGCACCACAAGGGGGATGGAGCTTGAGCACAGCTCTCGTTCCAATCGCCGAGCCCGTTGCGACACTGCCGCCCGCACAGGCCGACGACGACACGCAGATGGTGCGGCTGTGGCTGGCACGATCCGCGAGCCCGAACACGCGCCGGAACTATGAGCGGGAGGCGCGGCGCTTCCTGGCGCACGTCGGCAAGCCGCTCGAGCAGGTTCGGATCGGCGACCTGCAGGATTACGTCGCCGGCCGGGACGGCTCGTCGGCAACCGTCGCCCTCGCGGCCTCGGCGCTCAAGAGCCTGTTCACGTTCGCCCAAGAGGTCGGGTTTCTCCGGTTCAACATCGGCGCTGCCGTGAAGGTGCCGCCGATCAAGAACACGCTGGCCGAGCGCATCATGTCGGAAGCCGACGCGCTGCTGATGATCCGGCAGGAACCGGACATGCGGAACCGCGTGCTCCTGACGGTGCTCTACGGCGGGGGCCTGCGGATCTCGGAAGTGTGCGGCCTGCGCTGGCGCGACCTCTCGGCCCGTGACGAGGCCGGGCAAGCGACAATTTTCGGCAAGGGCGGCAAGACGCGGGCGGTCCTGCTCTCGGCCGCAACATGGAAAGTGCTTGTGGCTCTGCGCGGCGAGGCTGGACCGGACGCCCCCGTGTTCCTTTCACGGAAGGGCGGGGCGCTTGATCCGAGCGCAGCGCATCGCGTGGTGAAGGCAGCGGTCACGCGGGCAGGGCTTCCAGCGGAGGTCTCGGCACACTGGCTCCGGCATGCGCACGCCTCTCACAGCCTGGACCGTGGTGCGCCGATCCATCTCGTACAAGCGACGCTCGGGCACGCCTCGGTGGCGACGACGGGGCGCTACCTGCACGCTCGGCCGTCGGAAAGCTCGGCTCGGTTCCTGGGGGTGTGATGGCCGCCGCTTTCAGGGGGCACTCGGGGAGTGGGTTCCTATGAGACAGTCAGGATTGAGTGAACCAGCGCTCACTCTGATCGCTTCACCGGCTCATACGCAGACGCAATCAAGCGCCTTAGCGACGGGCTAGAGCGCCCAATCCGAGCGTGTCGAGGACGCGCTCACGACAGAGAGTATCATCCTCGCTGAGGTCACCCTTTTCGAAAAGAACGATCACGGATGGATCGACGCTGGCGAGTTCAGCCAAGGCCTCGACGGAGTAGGCGCATCGCAGGCGGGCAGCGCGCACCTGCGATGCCAGGCGTTGGTGATAGTCCGAGGGGGGTTCGTTCGAAATGCTCATAGGCCGGCCTACGCAGGTCGAAAGCACTCGGTTTCATCACGGGCCTGTTAGATCGATCCCGATGGCTTTGACCGGGGCAGCCCCAGATCCGTCAAACCAAGCCCCTGCGCCAAACCGATTGCAGCCTCCAGTGAGAGATCGCTGCTAGTGCCTTGTTCGATGGCCTCGATAACGCTCGGATCGGTCCCCAGGAGGCGTGCAGCGGTGATGAGATCCAAACATAGCTTGGCACGCGCCGGTCCCGCATGGTTAGCCAGGTTCTGAAATAGGGCCCGTTTTCGTTCCGCTGTTTGTTCCATGCACACTGCATGAGTTCCTCGTGAACGACGAATTGCCGCTCACCGAGCATAGCTGTTTAGGCCCGACATCCTCCTACCTGTGGTTGATCCCCTGCCATTCCCACAACGCAAGGAACCCAATCGATGCCGTGTTCATCGCAGAGACCACGAGGCATAAGGATCTAAGGACTGCACTTAGGAAGGCTCACTAAACAGGTGTATCTAAGAACTATTCTGAAACTGTCTTCCTTTCAATCAAGGCTTCTTCAGTCGAGGTCCGCATCAGCGGACTATGTTCCGTAAAGTAATATTTATAATAATCCCAAGATAGGCATCCTACCAGTCTTATAATTTACGCTATAGTTATCTGTACCAAAATTTAACCGATAGAAAGATTAAAATACTGATAAGTGTCAAAATATATGTCGCTATAAAATTTTAACTATAAGCATGAAATACAACCCGTAATTTGAGCTATGTTATATATTTGAGCCCCTTGCCCTGTATATGACCGCTAGATTATTGCTATATTATGAGATAGGCATCGTGCTTCAACCTTCTCGCTCTCGTCGTCTGTGGGCACCAGTGTTAGTCTTGGCTACGGTCACAGCCGTAAGTGTCGCTCTGCCAGCCTGGGCAGCGCTATCCACAGTGGTCCGTGTGGTTTTGCAAAAAGGACGCCACTACGATCCGAAGGATCTGTTCCTTCAACGAGGCGCCACACTTGTACTCGTGAACGGCGACGATGTCGCCGTGCACCATGCCTTCATCGAGGCTGATCGCCTCCGCTTCGATGGCGGTGATCAGGAACCTGGCTCAGAGCGCACACTGAAATTGACAGAGGCCGGTGACTTCGTGCTTCGATGCGGCATCCACCCAAAAATGACGCTTACCATTCATGTGCAGTGAGCATCCTATCCGGTCGTAGCATCGGGGACATCGTGAAGCGGTATGCCGGAGCCGCGGGCTTCGATCCGGCGGCGTTCGGCGGGCATTCCCTGCGAGCCGGGTTCGTGACGACGGCGGCCGAGCGTGGGGCCGACCTCGCGCGCATCATGGAGGTTTCGGGCCATCGCGATCCGCGGACCGTGCTCGAGTACGTTCGAAGGGCGAACGTCTTCAAGGATCATGCCGGGAGGGGGTTCCTGTAGAGGGTGCAATCCCAGCTCGACTAGGCTGTGCGGGGCGATCTGAGCCAGGATCACCGGGTTCGAGGTAGCACGCTGGCGCGCCGGGACGGTATTGGAGCATCCGAGTGAAACGGACCTTCAACGCGGCAGCTTCAGTCATGCTTTTCGGTGCTGACGCAGCCATCGCGTGGCCTCCTCCAGCGTGGCGAAGATCGGCGCTGACACTCCGAAGAGACGTCCGAAGGCCGCCTCCACGAACCAGCCCGGGCCCACCTCGTGCTCGGGGGTATCGAGACGCACCAGCACGGCGATCAGCAGGCCGTTGGCGAGAACCAAGCGCCCTTCCCGGTCTGGGCTGCCGGTATCGACAGCGATCGGCTGCAGCACGAGCAACGTCTCGACGTTGTCGCGCGCATCCATGCCTAACTTTCCCGGAGCTGGCTCAGCCATGGCTCGCTTCGGCGTGCGCCCCAGCGGGTGTTCTTGAGGTGGAGGTAGTTGGGCGTAAAACCGCAGAACGCCTTGAGCTGCTCGACATCGTGGATCGTCAGAACCCGTCGTTTAAGCGTGATCAGCCCGAGATCACGCAGCTCGCGAAGCGTACGGTGCACGTGAACGGCGGACAAGCCCATCGTGTCGGCAAGCTCGGTCTGTGTGAACGGGAAGGGGTAGCTGTCGTTCGTGACTTTCCCAACCGCATCGAGCCGAACCAACATTTCGCAGAGGAGGTGAGCGATACGACGCTCCGGGGCACGACCACCAAGGTTGACCAGCCACTCGCGCAGCACCGCCTCATCGACGAGACCACACCACCAAAAGGCCCGCGTGATCTGCGGATGGGCCTGGGTAATCTCCTCGATTGCCCGACGCGGGATGTCGACGACATGGCACGCGGAGATCGTAGCAATGTTGTGGTCCATCTGGTCGAGGATGAACACGTTGAGGTCGCAGAAGTCCCCTGGAACCATAAGCGCCATGATCTGGCGTTTACCGTCCGGGAGCACCTTGTAGCGGCAAGCGAGGCCATCAAGGATCAGATGGACGTTCTCGGGTTCGTCGCCTTCTCGAACCAAATCGACCCGTGCAGCGACCTGCCGGATGCGTGGCGCCAAGCCATCCAGGGCCCGGCGATCGTCATTCGATAGGTCCTCGAAGCCTTCCAGCTTCCGGGTGAGTACCTGCTGCATCACGCCTCGGCATGGTGACGTCGGCTTTCCTCATATGTCGGAAACCCAACCAAACAAATTATCATTTGACGATTTGGTTGCATAATCCCCTGCTTTTGTTTACGAACGGATGGATTGCCTGCCGGGCGCTCGGGCGCAGGTAGTTGAGGGCTCGTGCTCCCGCCCTTTTCAGGACGGGTTCATTGAAACAGCCCTTACAGGCTACCTACCGCAATCGGCTGCTTGTCGGCTTAACGCTCGCCGATTTCGCCTGGGTGCAGAACCATCTCACTCCAATCGTACTCAGGGTCGGCGACGTGCCGATGCCGGCCGCTACTCCGCTCACGCATGTCTATTTCGTTGAGCAGGGCATCGTCTCGCTCGTAGCGCGCTCCTCGGACGGCGAACAGGCGGAGATCGGGCTGGTCGGCTACGAGGGCGTGGTCGGCCTTCCGCTCGTCCTGGGATCGGATCGCGCGCCGTACGACGGCCAGGTTCAGATGGCCGGCCTCGCGTGGGCAATGCCGGCTGAAGCCCTCCATGCCATGCTGCAGCGGAGCGCCGCCTTCAGCGAGAGCCTGCTGCGTTACGCACAAGCCTCCGCTGTACAGGTGGCCAGCACGGCACTGGCCAACGCGCGCTATACGCTGGCAGCCCGTCTCGCCCGCTGGTTGCTGATGTGCCACGATCGGGTCGAGGGGGACGACCTGCCGACGACCCACCGCTTCTTGTCCGTGATGCTCGGCGTGAACCGCACTGGTGTCAGCGAGGCGCTGACCGCTTTGGAACGGGCCGGGGTCATCGCAACGAAGCGTGGGACCATCACCATCCGGGACCGCGAAAAGCTGATTGCTCAAGCGGGCGCCTGCTACGGAA
>NZ_JAKSXU010000031.1:0-624 GCF_022829325.1 Methylobacterium sp. J-092
CGGACGGGACCTACGTCAAGACGGCGACGATCGCAGCCAACGGCCTGGGTGCAGTCGACCTGTCTGGCTTGAACGGCTCGGTTGGGTCCAGCATCGTGGTCACAGGTTAGGATGGAACCACCAGGTCAGTCACCGGCACGACCATCGTGGCCGATTCCGTCGCGCCGCTCGCCAAGGCCAGCCTCCTACACGTCGCCGTACACGCGATCCCCGCCCGCCGCGCTGCGGAATCGGCGACCATGCCGGTCACGGGTACGCTCAGCGCGGCACTCGGCGCGGGCGACCAGGTCGTGGTCAGCCTCAACGGTGTCGACACCCTGGCCAGCGTCAGCGGCACCAGCTTTACCGCCGTTGTCGCCACCCCGATCGGCGCCGGGACGGTGACGGTGAGCGTCGTCGACGCCGCCGGCAACGCGGGTGCTGCGGCCAGCGCCGCCTACATGACCGCGGCCCCGGTGACCACTCTGGTTGTCAACGACACGACCGACCACGTCGTCAACGCTGTCGAAGCGAAGGCTGTAGCTTTCCGCGTCGCCAGCCTCGGCCTGACCGAGACGGCGGTCGCCACCTTCACGGACGGGACCTACGTCAAGACGGCGACGATCGCAGCCAACGGCCTGGGTG
>NZ_JAKSXU010000035.1:0-6744 GCF_022829325.1 Methylobacterium sp. J-092
TGTCCAACCGTAGAGCTGACAAAGACGTTCCCCAAGGGTTGATGGAATACGAAAGGCCGAGGATAACCGCGGCTGCCGCGTAAATCATCGGATCTCCATCAGACGGGGAATACAGATCCAATCAAGACATATGTCCTAGACCCTTCTATGTCTGATATCCGACCGTTTTATCGACAGCCCGAACTGAAGCGTAGCGATTGATCAGAAACAGCCTCGTTTCTGTCGGAAAGCTATGACCGGTTTTCTAATGTAGATAAAACGTGCCTGAATCGATATCCTGACATGCTCGTCGGATATGCCCGCGTCTCCACTCTGGACTATAATTTCGACCTGCAGCGTGACGCGCTGAAAAGTGCCGGCTGCGAGAAGCTGTTCCAGGAGAAGAAGTCTAACAAGGCAAGGACCACGCGTCCGGAGTTCAGCCGCATTCTCTATGGCGGCTGCGATCTGGAGGCGTTGTCCGTTGATCCTTACGAATTGGCCATCCTTGAAGCCGACTGACGCTACATGTAGGGCGTCCCCTGCAGGACACGAGAATGGCTTATGGCAAGCCATAAGTGGTTTGTTGAGTGGGGCCAGTTGTCCGGGCCGAGGTTAAGGCACGCTACGCTATCCGGCCTTGACCCCGGCCCGACCGACCGGCAGTGGGCTGCCGGCGGGGCAATGTCCCGCACCGGTCGACGGTGTCGCTCATTTTTGCCACAAGCCACAAGTGGCTTAAGGTTTATGTTGTATCATAAGCCACAAATTGTATACCTCATACGATATGCCGCAAGCCATTAACCATTTGCCGTTTACCCTCGCTGTCGGAAGGATGCGCCCATGAACATACTCGCGATCGTCTCCCAGAAGGGTGGCACCGGTAAAAGTACCCTGGCGTTTTCGCTGGCGGTGGCGGCCGAGGAGCAGGGCATCCGCACCTCGATCATCGATATGGACCCGCAAGGAACGACCAAAAAATGGTACGGGCGCCGCGAGGCCGATGGAGGACCTGAGGTCAACGCCCTTAACGCCACCCAGCTCGAGCCGGCTATGCCACTGCTGCGTAAGCAGGGCATCCAGCTGGTAATCATCGACACCCCCGGTGCTGATACGCCCGGCGTCACCGCGGCGATCCAGATGGCTGATCTGTGCCTGATCCCGGCTCGTCCAAGCGTCGCTGACATCGAAGCCTCGGCGCCGACGGTCAGCGCCATTCACCGCCTCGGCAAACCGTTCTCATACGTCCTCAACCAGTGCCCGCCCGGACGCTCAATCCGCACCATGGACGCGTTCCGTGTCCTGCAGTTGACTGGCGCCGTCGCCAGCACGCCGCTGGCCATGCGGGCCGACCACATGGACGCGCTGGCGACAGGGCAGGGGGTCACCGAACGCGACATCAGCAGCAAGGCTGCGGCCGAGATCCGCGAGCTGTTGAAGTGGATGCTCAACAAGATGGAAGGGAAGCCGCATGGCCAGAAACAGACCCGCGTCGCTTGAGGCCGCCCTCAAAGGCCAACAGACACAGGAGACTGAGCCGGAGATCGCGGACGTGGTCCGGCACCAGTCCAGCGCCACGCTGGCACCCAAGGTCAAGAACTACGAACAGGTGGTCGCCTACGTGCCGACGACCTGCAAGAAGCGCCTGCGAATGATGTGCATCGAGCACGACCGCGACCTCAACTCGTTCATCCGCGAAGGCATCGACCTGATGCTCGCGAAGTACGGCCAGCCGTCGCTCAAGGAATTCGAGAGCAAATAGCCCATGGCTTATGGCGGTCGCTTGTGGCTTGTGGCTTACCACAAGCCATAAAAGTTAAGTGGTTGCAGGGCGGACAAAGACCCTCCGGAAGAAGAGAAGCGCCCGAAAAAACTTGCACATTTTTGGGGCGTATGTTCCCGTTTCTGGTGCGTTGATTCCTCATCGGCGCTAGGCTCCCCACAGGATGTCCATGCCGCCTACCCGCCCGTTGTCGCCTGAGGAAGAACAGCGCCTCGCCCGTAAGGAGCGGACCCTCCGGAACCGCCGCGGCCGGCGCAATCCGGCGAGCATGCCTACGCACCTGGCGCGGACCTCGGCCTTCGCCCCCCGCAAAAAGGATCTCATCACCGACAGCAATTTCGTCCGCATCTACGAGGTGCCGGGCTACTCGGTCGTCGAGGTGAAGGGCCGGGAGCTCGGCAGCCAGCACCGGGATGCGATCTATGCTCTGTTCCGGCTGCCCCGTGAGAAGGTCAAAGTCGACAACCCGGCCTACCGACCCGGGACGTTCATCGCCCCGGTGCTTTGGTACTACCAGACGCGCACAACCTGGCGGACGCTGATCCGCGCGATGGGACGCACCGAGCACGTCAATAACCTGCTCAGCCTCGTCCACGTGTTTCAGGAGATCCAGCAGGTCAGCGTGCTGATCCACGAGGGGCGTTCGCTTAAGGAACTCGAGGCGATCAAGAGCAAGCGCACGCGCAACATGCTGCCCGACGGCGCCGGCTCCGCGTCCTCGCTGATCACCGACCTCAGCTGGGAAGGGGCCCAGCTCGACAGCCCGGTGACAGTCACCTACGGCGCTCGCGTGCTCGAGATGATCGAGAAGGCGCATCTGGTCAGCATCAACGCCGACGTCCAGTTCCGCCTGAAATCCGACCACGCCAAGGTGTTCTGGCCGTTCATCGACAGCCAGCCCGACCACACGTTCATCGAGGAAGAGAGGCTGGCCCAGCTCTCCGGCCGCGAGCTGTGGGCACCTGAGGCGACCAGCGCCACGCGGGCGCAGTTCCGCAAGGAGTGCCGCGAGGCCTTCAAGGACATGGTCAGCGCCGGCGGCCTGTCGAAGTTTGACGAGGAGATCACCGGTTCCGGGCGCGCCAAGTCGCGCCGGTACACCTACGCCCATGCCGCACTGCGTCAGTGCGAGCTTGACCTCCCGATGGTCGATGCCATCACCTAACCCTGTGTTCCAACAGAAGCGCAACCGGAAACCACGCCCCAAATTGCCGCTCGTTGCAGCGATCGGGACCACCCGTTCCGCACAGCCGTCGACCAGCACCAGGGAAGGGGGACCCTGCATGGGAATCGTCACAGCCACGGCGGGAAAGAACGCCCCAAAAAGACGGGATCTGGCAGGGCGAAATCGGCCTGTGGATAAGTGAAACCACGCCCCAAAAGCCCGGAAACCACGCCCCAGATTGGCGGAAACCACGCCCCAAAAACCGGAAACCACGCCCCAGATTGGCGGAAACCACGCCCCAAAAAGAGGGCATAACTCACTGCAGCGACAAACGAATTTACGTATAGACCTTTTTATAGATTATTTATAGACCTTAAGAGACCTGCCCGGGCCATAGGAGTTTTGTGGAATAGAACGGGACAACCCCTGTACTCGTTGTGGGAAACGATCGTGCAGCGATAAAACGCGCCCATTATTTAGCGTAGCAAAAACCCGCTCCTTTACCCAAAACGAAATCCGCCACAGGGCGGTTAATCTTGCATGGGCTCCGCCTGTCGGCTGAAAAAGATTGGCTCTCCGAGTAGGTGAGAAGCAGATCGACCTCAGCGGCTCCTGGAAGCGTTCAGGACAGAAAGACCGACTAAGCTCCGTCGGGACATAAAAACATCGCTACGCCAGTCCTGAGAGTTTTTGACACCGCATATGGCACGGTGAGAGCGATATGAGGTCGCAAGGCGATCGCCAAACCTCTCGGACGCGAGTGCCGGTGCTGGCGACAGTGATCGCTGCGGCGCGTTTTTGGGGCGTGCTTTCCCGTGAAAGCGTAGCATTTCCGCCATTTTGGGGCGTGTGTTCCCATATTGCTTGAACGTAGCCCGAAGTGCCACAAACCATAAATGGTTTATTGCCATTGTTGCATCAAGTCTGGTCGAGCAGTCGCAACGTGCGCCTGTCGCGCTCGCCGCCAAAATACCGCTGCAGAGCGCTGCCGAACTCTGGCACCCGCGGATTCGAGGCCGCGAATAGGGTCACGCTCGAGCGATACTTCATACCATCCGGACTGCCGAAAATCTCATACGCCGTCCGGCCGGTGTCTTGGTTGACCGCGGCAGTGTAGGTTCGCAGCCGGGAAACCAGGACTGTGTGCTGCAGGTACGTCTGCGCTTTGACGAGCGTGCCGATCGCATAGCACTGCGCTATCTTGCTCAAGCCCTGGCCAGCGGTCTGTGGGAAGACGAACCACATCCAATGGCTGCGCTTGTGCCCCGCGGTCAGCTTCTGGAGGGCTTGATCGTGGCCGCCGCGCTAAGCATCAATGGAGCGGTTGAGGTCGAACGGGTCACTCACACCGAAGAAACGCCAGGGACGACAATCGGGTCCAAGCTATATTTTTGTGACTTATGGCTTGTGGCAAACCATAAATGGTGAAAGCCGCCTCATTCGGGCAGCGGCTCCCACGGGAGACCGCTCGGAAGCGTCGCGAGACCGGTGTCACGGCCATCCGACCTCCGCCGCGTGAAATAGAGCGGTTCGCGGCCGGCTTCGGCTTCCCGTCGACCCACGACCAGGCCGCGGCCTTCGACGCGGTTCTTACCGACCTCACCTCCGGGTCGCCAATGAACAACTTGGTCTGCGGTGACGTGGGCTTTGGCAAGACCGAGGTGGCGCTGCGGGCACTGGCGGCCGATGTGTTCGCTGGCCGGCAGACGGTACTCATCGCACCGACCACGGTACTCGCGCGCTAGCACGCGGAGACCCTACGCCGACGCTTCAACCGCTTCGGGATCGAGGTGGCGCAACTCTCCCGTTTCGTGCCCCCGGCTGAAGCCAAACGCGTCAAGCCGAAGCTTGCCGACGGCAATGTGCGGCTGGCTTCGTAATTAGCGCCCGCGACCTCGACCTGCGCGGGGCGGGCAATCTCGTCGGCAAGGATCAAGCCGGCCACGCCACGCTTGTCGGCCTTGGCCTCTATCGTCACCTTCTCGAACTGGCTCTTCGCATGGCTAAGGGCGAAGAGGCCGAGGATTGGTGTCCCGAGATCGAGATCGGTCTGCCCGGCGGCTTCCCCGAGGATTACGTTTCCGAGCCGGAGATCCGGCTCAGCCTCTACACCCGCCTGCTGCGTCTACCGGACTTAGAAGCGATCGAGGCGCTCGCCGGCGAGGTCGAGGACCGCTTTGGCGTTCCGCCGGCGCCGGTCACCGCCCTGGTTGCCCTTGGCGGCCTGCGCGCGGCCTGCCGCGAGTTCGGTGTTGCCCGGTTGAGCGGAGGATCACAGGGTGTGCCGTCGACCTTCAGCCAGGCGTCAAAGTGGCGCCCATTCCAGCGAAGGACGAGATCATTCTGCGCGAGAGGCAGATCATCTTCAGCCGCTCGATCCCCGAGGCCACGGAGCGCGCCACCCCGACCATGGACCTTCTCGATCGACTGCGTGCCGCCGAGGTGCGGGCTACGGGACGCACCGCATAAGGTGTTATCATTGATCTAGCACCGGGCTTCGCTGAGACCACGGCCTTCTCGGCTTACAGCGTAGGACAGCCTCTACGGGCGGTCGGTGAGCGCCACCGCTACAGGATGGCGAACAGGTCGAGTTGCAGGCTTGGCTTGCGCTTGGCTGGCCGTGCCCTGGCCCATCGAGGCAATTTCACCACCGGCAGGGATGCAGTCCCCTTGGCGTGCAGGACCGCTCCGACAATCCTGCAACCGTCTCCATAGTGGTAGACGTAAGCCCGACACGGGCCGGCCTGGAGCATCTCCTGGATCATGGGCTCGTCGTTCGGAAGCCGCTGAAGCGCATTCAGGAGGCAGGGCACACCGAGAGCGGCAACCCCGAAGGATGCGAACTCCCGCTGCCTGCCGGTCCAGATCTGGCGCTGGGCGCCTGCGCTGGTCCGAGACAGTGGGTTGTGATCCGTAAGGGTCGTGGCTGGGTCCAGCAGGAAGGCCGCGATGGCCTCGCTGTCCGCGATCTGAAGCGCCATTGCGATCGAAGCGGCGAGCTGACGCTGTGTAACCGGCACACTATTCCTTCTCCGCACGTGCCGTTCGCAGCTGCATGCGTAGCCTCGACGCGATCCACGGCCAAGGTGCGATGGTCGGCCTGCTTTCCCTGCTAATGCGGGTCGGCTCGCGGTCTGAACGTTATGGAACCTGATACGACCTATCGTTCGATGCCATGATTGCGAACGCGTTCCGGACCAAGGCGGCCGAGATGCTGGGCGAGCCGCGCCACCAGGCGACGGACCACCGGGGCCGGCACGCGGCTCAGCCGGCGCCCATAGCCGTCGATCAGGCGCCAGGCCGGCACGATCCCGTGTTCGAGCCCGAGCCACGTTGCGGCCTCGCGCAAAGCCCGTGCCGCGCGGACCGCCCGGCCGACGTCGATCCCCGCGACGACACGCGCAGGCAGCCCGACCACCCCGCCACGGACGAACGCGACCCCATCGACGGCGTAGTCGACTAACTTGGCCTTCTCGCGGTAGCTCCGCGCCTCGCGGAACATCCGCCCCAGCACCATCGTGTCGGTAGCCGGCCCTGGCGGCGCCCAGAGCCCTCGAGCAGGCGCCAGGCCAGCACGATCGCGTGTTCGAGCCCGGGCCACGTTGGGGCCTGGCGCAAAGCCCGTGCCGTGCGGGCCGCCCGGCCGACGTCGATCCCCGCGACGACACGCTCAGGCAGCCCGACCACCCCGTCACGGACGAACGCGACGCGATCGACGGCGTAGTCGACTACGTTGGCCGTCTCGCGGTAGCTGCGCGCCTCGCGGAACAGCCGCTCCAGCACCGTCGTGTCGGTCGCCGTCATCCGCGTATCCGCC